>NZ_JBHUDX010000002.1:0-13393 GCF_042678285.1 Streptomyces caeni | reverse complement strand
CGGTGCGCGAGGCGGCGGCCGCCGCCGCCCACTATGCCGAGCGGGTGCGCCGCCTCGGCCTGAGCGAGTCCGAGGGCCTGGCGGCGATCCGGGAGGCGCTGCGGGCGGCGTACCGGGAGTAGGGGGAGGCGCGGCGCGCCCGTACCGCGCCGCGGCCTGGGTGAGCGGGCGGGCGTGTGCTCAGGGCCGCGCCGGGGCCGGTGTCCGCGTCGGCAGCGTTCGTGGTGCGCGGGTCGCCCGCAGGCCCGCCGCCGTCGCGATGCGGGCGAACGCCGTCGCGTCCAGGACCGCCGCCGCATGGGGGTCGTTGTTGAAGTACGCGTAGACGTCGCGGCCGTCGGGCCAGGCCGCCGCGATGCGGTGCGCCCAGGACGTCAGGGCCCGGCGGCCGTACCGGGGCCACGGCTCGGCGCGGCCCGCGTGGAAGCGGACATACCCCCAGTCGGTGGTCCGCCACAGCGGGGTGACCGGGCGCGAGAGCACATCGGCCCAGCACAGCGCCGCTCCCCGCGCATCCAGCACCCCGCGCACCTCGGGCGTCCACCAGGAGTCATGGCGCGGTTCGACCGCGACCCGGGTGCCGGACGGGAAACAGGCCAGGCAGTCGTCCAGGAGCGCGGGGTCCGCGCGCAGTGTCGGCGGGAGCTGCAGCAGAACCGGACCGAGACGGTCGCCGAGTCCGGCCGCGTGGGTCATCAGGCGGTTCACCGGCTCCTCGGGTTCCCGCAGCCGCTTGATGTGCGTCAGATAGCGGCTCGCCTTGAGGGCGACGACGAAGTCCGGCGGGGTGCGCTCGCGCCAGCTCTCGAAGACCTCGCGGGACGGCAGCCGGTAGAACGCGTTGTTGATCTCGACCGTGGCGAACCGTGCCGCGTACTCCTCCAGCCACAGCCGCACGGGCACCTGCGCCGGGTACAGGACGTCCCGCCAGTCCTTGTACTGCCACCCCGACGTGCCGACGAACAGGGTCATACCTCCATCAAAGCACCGTCAGCGGTCTGCTACAGATACAGCCCCGCGTCCGCTTCCGCCCGCTGGTCCGGCACCGACGCCGGCGACGTCCCCCGCTGCAGCGCGTACAGCTCCGCCAGGGTCGCTCCCTCGCGGCCCACGCCTTCCTCCCGGCCCAGCCAGGTCACGGCCTCCGGGCGGGTCAGCGGGCCCACCTCGATGCGGGCCAGACAGCGTCCGGGGCGGACGACGGCCGGGTGGAGGCGCTCCAGGTCCTCGTTGGTCGTGACACCCACCAGGACGTTCCTGCCCTGCCCCAGCAGGCCGTCCGTCAGGTTCAGCAGGCGCGACAGGGCCTGGCCCGCCGTGTGCTTCGCCTCGCCGCGGATCAGCTCGTCGCAGTCCTCGAGCAGGAGCAGGCGCCAGCGGCCCTTGCCCGCCGCGTCCTCCTCGCCGATCGCGATGTCCATGAGATAGCCGACGTCGGAGAACAGGCGCTCCGGGTCCAGGACGCAGTCCACCTGGCACCAGTCGCGCCACGAGCGGGCCAGCGTGCGCAGCGCCGAGGTCTTGCCGGTGCCCGGAGGGCCGTGGAGCAGCAGCAGCCGGCCCGCGATGTCCTCCGGAGTCGTCTTCATCAGCCGGTCCATCGCGTCCGCCACCGGCGCCGTGTAGTTCGCGCGGACCTCCTCCCAGGTGCCCGCCGAGATCTGCCGGGTCGTGCGGTGCGGGCCGCGCCGCGGCGACACGTACCAGAACCCCATCGTCACGTTCTCCGGCTGCGGCTCCGGCTCGTCCGCCGCGCCGTCCGTCGCCTGGTTCAGCACCTTCTCGGCCAGTTCGGCGCTGGTCGCCGTCACCGTGACGTCCGCGCCGCGGTTCCAGCGGGAGACCAGCAGCGTCCATCCGTCGCCCTCGGCGAGCGTCGCGCTGCGATCGTCGTCGCGGGCGATCCGCAGCACCCGGGCGCCCGGTGGCAGGAGCGAGGCACCGGACCGCACGCGGTCGATGTTCGCGGCGTGCGAGTACGGCTGCTCGCCCGTAGCGAAGCGGCCGAGGAACAGCGCGTCGACGACATCGGACGGCGAGTCGCTGTCGTCGACGTTGAGCCGGATCGGCAGAGCGTCGTATGGGTTCGCAGACATGCCGCCATGATCTGTCACACGGGAGCCCCGCGCACCCGGTTTCCACGGTCCGCCGGGAGTGTCGGCCGTGTTCCGTGCTTCCGGCCCATCCCGTACGTCCTGTTACCGGGCTGTCGCACGACGCGATCTGTCGTCCGGTGGACGCGCCCCGTTACCGTTGCCCCTGATGGGATGTCATGGGTGGAATTCGGGGACACTGCGGTGGCGCCTCACCGCACTGCTCGGCGTGGGCGCGGCCGCTCTGGCCCTGGTGGTGACGCTGATCAGCACACTGCCCGGCAACGGCGCGAGCACCGGAGGGACCACCCCCGACGGCGACAAGGTGCACGGCACGCCCGCCCCCGTGCCCGAACGGACCGGACCGGACGTGGGCTGGGGCTTCACCCACACCCAGTACAGCGCCGACCAGGGCAGCGCCGGCGCCACCGCGCGCGTCGAGGGGCTGCTGTCGCGGACGGCGCTGCCGCAGAACCAGCACATCATGGGCTGGGGCGCGGACAACCCCGAGCCGGTCAAGGGCCGTTACGACTTCGGGGCGATGGACCGCCGCATCGACTTCGTCCGCGCGTCGGGCGGCACGCCCGTCATCACCCTGTGCTGTGCCCCCGACTGGATGAAGGGCGGCACGGCGGGCGCCGGCAACACCGACTGGAGCCAGTCCGCCCTGGAGACCGCCCCGACGCCCGACCACTACGAGGACTTCGCCGCCCTCGCCGCGACCGTCGCCAGGCGCTACCCGGACGTGCGCCACTTCATCGTCTGGAACGAGTTCAAGGGCTTCTGGAACGACTCCGAGGGCCGCTGGGACTACGAGGGCTACACCAGGCTGTACAACCTGGTCTACAAGGCGCTCAAGAAGGTCAACGACAAGATCATGGTGGGTGGGCCCTACCTCGTCATGGACAGCGTCGACCCGCGGCAGGAACAGGACGCCTCCACGACCGTGCGGGGCCCGTGGGGCGCCATGGACCAGCGGGTCCTGGACGCCTTCGACTACTGGAACGAGCACAAGTCGGGAGCCGACTTCGTCGTCGTGGACGGCTCCAGCTACACCAGGGACGACGACCTGCTGCCCGACGAGTTCGCGGCCACCGACAAGCTCACGGCCGTCGGCACGTGGGTGCGGCGGCGGACCGGGGGCCTGCCGCTGTGGTGGGCCGAGTACTACGTCGAACCGGGCGACGCCGACGACAACCGCACGGGCTGGAGCGAGGACCACCGCGTCGCCGTGCAGGCAGCCGGAATGATCGCCATGGTCGAGGGTGGCGCCTCCTCCGGCTTCTACTGGAACCCTGAGGCACGCAAGGGCACCGACTGCGCCGGCTGTCTGTGGACCCCGACCGACACTGCCGGCGGCGGCCGAGCCCTGCCCATGTACGACCTGGTCTCCCGCTTCGGCAGGGAGTTCCCGCCGGGCACGGTGTACCGGACGGTGCCGGTCGCCCGGGACGACGTGCCCGATGTCCGCGTGCTCGCAACCGACAAGGTCGTCCTCGTGGTGAACACGCTCGATCGGACGATCAGCGCGCGGATCGACGGCAGGCGGTTCGACATGAGGGGGTATCAGGTGAAGTGGCTGCGGCGGTGACGTTGCCGAGGGCGGGGAGGCGGCCGCCTCGCCTCCTCCCGCCGCACCGGCCGCAAGGCCGTTCGGCCTGCGGGCAGCGGCCGGGCCCCACCGGAGGCGGAGGCGATGGGCACCATGGTGGTGGACGGGGAATCCTGGCCTGAGAACGGAAGGGCCGGAAGGATCGAGACCGGCGAGTACGCCGGCGCCTGGCTGCTGCTCGCGGCAGAGATCCAGCACTCCTGGGCGTTCTGCATCAGCGGTGATCCCCGCGGCACGGACATCGAGCATCTGCGAACCGGCGACTTCTGGGTGTCCGACGACGACCTACCAGGAGTCCTCGCGGACCCAGTCCGACCTGATGTCGAACACGTCTCGCTCCGCCTGTTCGCCCTGGTCAACAGGAATCCATCTGACGGAGTGTCAGTGCCCCGGCAGGCGGCGTTCGCCCGTCGGGGGGCGGCGTCGTGGGGGCACCGCCCGCGCGAGCGGAGCCGGGAGTGGGGGAGCGTGCTCTGGGCGTGCCGGCCGGAAGTCCCCGTACCGGACGTACCCGGGCTTTCGGCCGGTGCGGCGAGTGGGGGTGCCCCCCCGCTCGAAGAGCCCGGGGGAGCGTGCCGGGCGTCGCGACGGGGCGAACGTCGCCTGTTGGAGCTCTAGGGGGTGTTTCGAAAGTCCTGTGCGGTGCCCGCGGTGTCCGGTGCGTGCTCTCGGCGTGCCGGACGAAAGCCCTCGTACCGGACGTACTCGGGGTTCCGGCCGGTGCGGCGAGTGGGGGTGCCCCCTGCTCGGAGAGCCTGGGGGAGCGTGCCGGGCGCCGTGGGTGCTGCGCGGGACTTTCGAAACACCCCCTAGCCCTTCCCCATCGTCAGGAACCGCTGCACCAGTGAGGCCAGCAGCAGCGCCAGCAGCGGCAGCGAGAACCAGAAGCTGCTCTGCAGCCACCGAAGCCGCCGCACACCCGGCCGCACCGCCACCCGTACCACCTCGCGCGCGGTGAGCAGCAGCGCCAGCGCCAGGGCCGCGAGTCCCCCGACGACCGACCACGGCGTCCAGGTCACCCGCGGGCCGATCGGGCCCGGCCGGGGCTTCGCGATCTCGCCCACCGGCTGCCTGCGCAGGGTGTACAGGGTCACGTCGTCGTTGGCGAGGACCTTCTTCAGCTCCCGGCGCCCGTCCAGGTTCGTGATCAGCCGCCTCTCCCAGGTCGCCGAGTAGCCGACGTCGAGCCGGAGATAGGTCACCTGACTGCGGTTGACCATGAGGTACGAGTTCGGGCCCGCGTCCTTGAGCGACTTGACCAGTCCGGACACCAGCACCGGATCGGTGGGCGCGAGCGTCGGCACGTACTGGACCTTCTCCATGTCCTTCGCGCCCCACGGCATCGCCGGTGTCACGTTGTCGACCGTGTCGTTGCTCAGCCACAGCAGCCGTACCGTCGGGTCGTCGTGCGCGTACACGTAGTCCATGGCCGTGACCTCGCCCGGGCGGATCCGCTCGAACGGCTCGTTGCCCCAGCGGGCCACCAGGAAGCCGCCCATCAGCAGCAGGCCCGCCATGAGGGCGGCGACCGGGGCGAGGCTCACCCGGTCCCTGTCCCGCTCGTCGGCCGTCACACCGGTACGCGGGAAGAGTGCGAGCCCGCCGAGCAGGGCCGCTCCCGGCAGCGCGAACATGAAGACACGCAGCGCCATCTCGCCGCCGTACGACTGCATGCCGAAGCCCAGGAACGGCACGAAGGCGAGCACGAGCAGCGACCGCTCGCGGTACTTGTGCTCGCGCCGGCGCCACCAGCCCCAGCACGCCAGGGCCATCACCCCGCCCGCGAGCAGCACACGCGCGTAGAGCACGAGCTTGTGCGTCGAACTGCCGCCCTGGATGCGGCCGGAGACGGACGTCGACACATTGCTGCCGACGCCCCCGACCCCGCCGAACAGATCGCTGAAGTGCCCCGACCAGTACGGCTCGGCCATGAACCCGACCCAGAACGCCACCAGCACGGCGAACAGAAGGGGCAGCCCGCGCAGTTCGGAGCGGCCGGCCAGGACCAGCGCCGCGAGCACGCCCAGCATCACGAACGGGGTGAGCTGGTGAGCCGGGACGCACGCCGCGAACAGGCCGATGAGCACCATCAGCAGCACGGCCCGCCGGCTGCGGTCGGCCGGCTCCACCTCCGCCTCGCCGGGACGCACCGTCGCCCAGATCACGCGCGGCGCGCGGAACCACACCAGCAGGATCGCCACGAAGACCAGATAGAGCAGATAGGTGAAGCCCTGCGGGGAGAAGTAGTCCTGGCCGACCCAGCCGCTGAGCACGAAGATCCACACACCGGCCCACTTGGCGCGCCAGCCCGCCCGCAGGGAGCGCAGCAGCAGGAACACCGGCGCCAGGTAGAGGAGCTGCAGGGCCGTCGGCCACCAGCGGATGACCTCGGTCAGGTCGGTGACCCCGCAGGCCCTGGCCACGAACGCGGCCACCGCGAAGAAGCCCGGCCAGCTCCAGCGCGCGTCCAGGTACGGTACGGCCGACCCGGTCCGGTCGATGTAGTCGAGGAAACCGAGGTGCTGCCACGCCGTCGCGAACCGCGGCTCGGTCTCGATCACCGCGGGCAGCGCGTGCAGCGACACGACCGTGGCGAGCAGGGTGACCGGTAGCAGGCCCCTGGACTCGCGGCCGCGCCACAGCAGCGCGGCGAAGACCACGACGAGCAGTGCCGCCCCGGCGAGGGTGGGCACCGGCAGGACCGAGATCAGGCCCAGGCCGCCCATCCGGTCGAGCGAGGCGTCGTCCAGTCTCAGTGCGGGGACCCAGTAGAGCAGGAGCGCGGAGACGAGCAGACAGCCGAGCACGAGCGCTCCGCCCGGAGGGCCGGAAGAGGGTGACGGCTTCGGCCGCCACGGGTCGTCCGGCGGCCTGGCCGGCCGTTCGCGCTCCTCGCGCGCCGCCGGCGTTCCCGTGGGCGGGGTGCCCGGACCCGGGCGTACGTCCGGGCGGCGCTCCTGGTGATCGAAGTCCGCGTGGACGCCGAGCGCGAGCGTGTCGGCGTCGAGCTTCTTCGCCCAGGAGGGGCCGCTCCTGGGCGCGGGGACCTCGCGCATCCCCAGGTCGGCGAGGTCCCCGTCCGGTGCCGCGTCCTCGGGTACGGCGTCCGCGGGCGCGGTGCGCACGATCCTGAACAGCCTCGGCGCGGCGATCAGCACGATCACCGAGAGGCTGGAGATCTCCGCTGCACCCGCGCCGGTCAGCCCCAT
This sequence comes from Streptomyces caeni, assembly GCF_042678285.1. Classification (NCBI taxonomy): domain Bacteria; kingdom Bacillati; phylum Actinomycetota; class Actinomycetes; order Kitasatosporales; family Streptomycetaceae; genus Streptomyces; species Streptomyces caeni. Next base: position 6,479 of record NZ_JBHUDX010000002.1, on the reverse strand, counting down.
GCGGGGCAGCAGCAGCACGGTCAGACCGAGCACCAGGACGCACAGCAGCCCCTGGAGATAGGCCAGTGGGGAGGTGCGGCTCTGGGCGCGCAGCACCGCGAAGTAGGTCTCCATCACCACCCGCAGCAGTGCGCCGACCGCGAACCAGCGCAGCAGCGGGGTCGCCGCGTGGGCGTAGCCCTCGCCGAAGACGCGCAGGATGAGGGGCGCGCCGAGAAACAGCAGCGCGCACACCGGCAGCATGATCCGGGCCATGCGCCGCAGCGCCGCCCGGGTGTCGGCGGCGAGCCGTGCCGGATCGTGAGAGCCCTCGACGGTGAGGGAGGCGCCCATGTTGATGGCGAGCAGGTTGACCGTGCCGCCGATGGTGGTGGTGATGTAGAAGTACGCGTTGTCCTCGGAACTGACCTGTGAGGCCACGATCACGGGGACCAGGTAGACCACGGCGAGCGAGAACAGCGAGCCGGTGTAGTCGCCGGCCAGGAACCGGCCGATCTCCTTCAGCGAGGGCGGGCGTGCGTGCCCCTCGGTCGCCTCGGCGTGCCGGGGCACCAGGCGCCGGAACACCAGCCAGCCCAGGGGCACCACGGAGGTGGCGATGGCCGCGATCCAGGAGACGAAGACGCCGGTCGCCGGGATGGCCGCGGCCAGCCCGATGAGCAGCGCCAGCTTCACCGCCGAGAACACGGTGTTGCCCGCCGGCACCCACAGCGCGCTGCGCAGCCCGGTCAGCACCCCGTCCTGCAGCGTGAGCAGGTTCCAGGCGACGACGGCCGCGATGAAGCCGAGCCCGTTCACGGGACCGTGCAGGAAACGGTAGGAGGGCCCCCACGTGTCCAGCGTCAGCAGGAAGACCCCGGCGGCTAGCGCCACGACCAGGCAACTGCCCGCATAAGTACGGAAGATGAGTCGGCCGGTGGCGCGTCCGGAGACCGGGACGAAGCGCGCCAGAGCCCCGGTCAGCGTGACCGCGGTGAGCCCGGCGAGGAGCTTCATCGCGGCGATCGCGGCAGAGCCCTGGCCGACCGCGGCGTCGGAGTAGTAGCGCGCCGCGACCAGCCAGTAGCCGAGGCCGAGCACCGCGGAGATACCGGTGTTGAGCATCAGCGCGTAGGCGTTGCGGAACAACTGGCTGCCTCCGCCGCCCCCGCCGCGTCCGGGCAGGCGCAGGCGGCGGCCGGAGCGGTCGGGCGCCCCGGCCGGGGTCGGTGATGCCTGGGCTGTGGTGGTCGTGTCAGACACGGGAACGGATGGCCTTCCGGCGGACCTGGCGTGTTCTGCGGACCACGGCGTACCCCTTGGTGAGGGCGCGGTCCCTGGCGAAGGCGCGGGTGATCGAACGGCCTTGGACGAGCCGCTCGAACTCCTCGGCGCCGGTGCTGCGGCGCACGGTGACCCGTTGCAGCGCGTACGGGCCCTGGCGGCGGCGCGCGAGCCCGTTGCCGACGGCGAGCGACTGCCGGTAGCCCGAGGCGCGCACCGTGCGGCGCACCCGGCGGCTGGAGTAGCCGTACGGGTAGGCGAACGACTCCGGCGGGGCGCCCAGTTCGTCGGCGATGATGTCCCTGCAGCGCAGCAGCTCGTACCGGAGCGCGTCGTCGGAGAGCTGGTCGAGCTGCGGATGGGTGTGGCTGTGCCCGCCGATCTCGGACCCCGCGCCCGCGAGGTCGCGGACCTGGTCCCAGTCCAGCATGGTGTCCAGGCCGCCGCCGGTGTCGTAGGCGCCGCGGATCCAGCCGGTCGAGACGAACAGGGTGGAGGCGAAGCCGTGCCGGGCGAGCACGGGGAGGGCGTGCCGGTGCACGCCCTCGTAGCCGTCGTCGAAGGTGATCAGGACGGGCCGCCCGGGCAGCGGTGCGTCCTCCCGCCAACTCCTCGCCAGTGCCGCCGCGGTGACGGGCGTGCAGCCCAGGTCCGCGAGCAGGGCCATCTGCTGGGCGAAGGCGCCGGGTGCCACCGACAGGCCGCGCGTGGCCTCGTTGGGCTCCGCCGCGACCGAGTGGTACATGAGGATGGGCACGGCCCGGTCGTTCATGGTGCGCCCCCCTCGCCGTCGGGGGTCCGGCCGACCGGGACCACCGAGAACCGCGCCCCGCTCCTGCGTGCCCGAACGCTCCCCAGGACGTACCCGCCCGCCGCCGTGAGCACTCCGGCGACGATCGCGCCGGCCCGGCCCGCTCCGCCGGGGCGGGCCAGCAGGGTGTCGCGCAGCCCGCGGGCCACCCCGAGGGGCAGGACGCGAGTGGTGTAGCGGCGCTCCGACTCGAGCCCCTTGGAGGAGCCGACGCTGCGGGCCACCAGTGCCTTGGACAGGCCCTCGGCGTAGGTGCGGGCACGGAAGTACGCGAAGTGCTCGCGCGGTTCGGGCACCCGGTGGTGGATCACCGCTCGGTCGTCGATCAGCAGGACGGCGTCGGGCCTGGCCCGGGTCAGGCGGATGCACAGCTCCGTCTCCTCGCAGCCCAGCGGCCGCCGGCCGCCGTCGCGCCCGATGCCGGTGGCGAAGCCGCCCGCCGCCTCGAAGGCCGTGCGGCGGAAGGAGGCGTTGCCACCGAGGACGTTGCGCACCCGGATCAGGCCGGGCGGCAGTCCCCGGTAGGTGCAGCCCACCACCCAGTCGAACTCCTCCGGGAACCAGGCCGGGCGGCGGCCCGACGCCCAGATCGGCGTCGTCCGGCCGCCGACGGCCATCACGCGTGGGTCCTCGTACCCCGCGGCGAAGTGCCCCAGCCAGTCGCGCTCGGCCACGGCGTCGTCGTCGAGGAACGCGATGATCTCCCCGCGCGAGGCGGCGATGCCGGTGTTGCGGCCCGCGGACAGGCCGCGCGGGCCCGCGTTGGCGAGCACCCGGACCTCCCCGGCCTCCTTGTACTCCCCGACCAGCCGCTCCAGCAGGGTCTCGTTGTGGTCCACGACCAGCAGCGTCTCGCGCGCAGGGCGGGACTGCGCCCGCACCGAGGCGACCGCGGCGAGGATGTCCTCCCAGCGGTCCTCGGTGTAGACGCAGATCACCACGGAGATGTCCGGACCGCTCAAGACGCCTCTCCCTGCCCCGAGTCGAGCGCGGTCGCATGAGGACGGCGGCGCAGCGCACGCCGGTTGGAGCGCTCCTTGAGGATCACCTTCAGCACCCGGAACCCGTCGTGCACCGCCCGCAGGTTGCTTGTGCCGTGGATGCGGAGGTACTCGTGGCTGGGAATCTCCTGCACCTTCAGACCCGCCTTGACCACCCGGATGTTCATCAGGGTCTCGACCTCGAAGCCCGTGCAGTCGAGGTCGATCTCGTCGAGGCAGTGCCGCCAGAACGCGTTGTATCCGTAGCAGAGGTCGGTGTAGCGGGCGCCGAACTTGGCGTTGACGATCGCGCACAGCACCCGGTTGCCCAGTTTGCGGACCGGGGTCATGTCGGAGGTGCCGCCGCCGTTGGCGAACCGTGAGCCCTTCGCGAAGTCGGCGCCGGACACCAGGGCGGAGACGTAACTGACGATCTCCTGGCCGTCGGCCGAGCCGTCCGCGTCGACCATCACGATGATGTCGCCGGTGCACGCCTGGAACCCGGTGATCAGGGCATCCCCCTTGCCCTTGCCCCGCTGCCCGACGACCTTAACCTCCGGCCACAGCGCACGCGCGACCTCGACGGTGTCGTCGGTGGAATTGCCGTCGACGAGAACAACTTCGTGTATCCACTCGGGAAGGGTCTTGAAGACGTAGGGCAGGTTCTCCGCCTCGTTCATTGCGGGGATCACGACACTCACCGGCGGCGCGATGGCCAGGTGAGTGGAGACGGGCCGGTACTTTCCCGGCGTTAACGGATCCTGGCCCGGGAAAGCCGGGCGCAGCGCAGAGCTCATGGTCGGGTCCCTCTCGTCCGGTGGACCGCCCGCCCCTGGGCGGTCCGGCTTCGTGTCCGGTTCGAAAGGGGGGTTCTCACTTACGGCATGCCGAAAGGATCTCCGTACAGGCCGGGTGAGTTGGCAAACCTGGCCGTCTGCCGGGAAGACGGCAGCCGACCGCGCGGCACGGCTCGGCCCGACGTGGCCACCGAGCACGGCACCCCCCTACCGCGCCCCGCACCGGAACCATCGCGGTACCTGAGCCCTCCCCTGGAGCCGCTTGATGATGGACCGATGCGGGTGGATGTACGACGGTATTGACGATTGCGACTTTACGGCAAGACCTGTGGTGTCCCCCTCATTTTTATTGGTATGACCGTTACTTGATATCTCGAACGGATTTTCCTCATCCGTTGGGGATATGGCCGGCCGGTGCGAAGAGTTCCGGCCGCGTCAGCCGTCCCATGGGTCAGGTCACTTCTCCCGCCGCACGGCGGCGCCGCCGTCGTGTCAGTGCCGGCAGGAGAACGACGCAGCTGATCACGGTCACCGCGAGGATTCCGCCCCGGGCCGACCACCGGTGCACCACCAGCATGCCCTGGGCGACGAGCAGGTCGACCGCGATCGCTCCCGCGACGGACACCACGGCGCGGGCCGGCGGGTCCAGTCCGCGCAGGGCGGCTCCCACGGCCGTCGCCGGTGCGGCGAGCAGGAAGAACAGGGTGAACGGGCCGCGCAGCGGTGAACCCGCGTCGACGAGCGCGAGGATCGCGCCGACCCCCGCGACCGCGAACGCCGCGCCCGCGAGCAGGGGGATCAGGTCTCTCCCCGGATCCCGTCCCGGCCGTCCGTCCCCGCCTGATGAAGGTGGCTTGATACGTAAGGTCTGCATTGGCGACTTTGCCCCCCGAAGCGCCGGATGCCGGGCTTCAATGTCGCGCAGCGAACAGGGGGCCGTCAAGACGCGCAAACGGTGGGCACGTGTGCCGGTCCGCCTTTGATCCGAGGGGTCTTCAAGCGCGCCTTTAGGTGTCATGGGCATGCTTGCCGGCTCGGCGCCCCAGGTAAACGGCCTGTTCGGCACTGGCCGGTCTTCAACAATTTTGGCATGAACACTTCCAGTCAACACGCGTAGCTGATAACAAAGTTGACGCAGAGATCCTGCTAAAGGGAGGTTCCATGAGACGTTTCAGACTTACCGCATACGTGACTTCACTCTTCCTCGCCATCGGACTGGCCCTGGCCGGGGCCGGCACGGCGCAGGCGGCGGGCGTCAACTACGTTGCCCTCGGCGACTCCTACTCCTCGGGCGTCGGTGCGGGCAGCTACACCAGCGAGAGCGGCGACTGCAAGCGCAGCACGAAGGCGTACCCCTACCTGTGGCAGGCCGCGCACTCGCCGGCCTCGTTCAACTTCATGGCCTGCTCGGGTGCCGTCACGACCGATGTGATCAACAACCAGCTCGGCCCCCTCAACTCCTCCACGAGCCTTGTGTCCATCAGCATCGGCGGCAACGACGCGGGCTTCGCCGATGTCATGCTCACCTGCGTGCTCGGAAACGACAACGACTGCCTGTCGCGGATCGCGACGGCCAGGGCGTACGTCGACTCCACCCTGCCCGGCCGGCTGGACACCGTGTACTCGGCGATCAGCGCCAAGGCGCCCTCGGCCCACGTCGTCGTCCTCGGCTACCCCAGCTTCTACAAGCTCGGCACCAGCTGCATCGGGCTCTCCGAGACCAAGCGGTCCGCGATCAACGACGCGGCAGCCTACATGGACGCTGCGATCGCCAAGCGCGCGGCCAACCACGGCTTCACCTTCGGTGACGTCCGCACCACCTTCAGCGGCCACGAGATCTGCTCCGGCAGCCCCTGGCTGCACAGCGTCAACTGGCTGAACATCGGCGAGTCCTACCACCCGACCGCGGGCGGCCAGTCCAGCGGTTACCTGCCCGTGCTCAACAGCGCGGCCTGACGGTCAGGAAGAAGAAGGGGAGGCCCCGCCCGTCGGGGTCTCCGTTTCGCACGTCACCGTGAACGGCACCGAGTCGGACGTGATGTGCACCGGGTCGCGCACCTCGACGCCGATCCCGTCGTGGAGCGCCGCACCCGTCTCATACGCGGTGACAACGACCCGCGTCTGCTTGGTCTTCCCCTCGCCCGCGGCGAACGACAACGTCTTCCAGCCCTGGTCCGACAGCTGCCCCGTCACGGTGACCCAGCGGTAGGACACGTCGACGGGAACGCTGCCCACCGTGAACGTCGCCGTGAACGTGGGCGCCTGCGCCTCCGGTGGAGGACAGGCACCGGAGTAGTCGGTGTGCGTGCCCGTGACCGTCACCCGGACGTACTGGGCGGGCGGGCTCGTCGTACGACCGCCGCCGGTGGCCGAAGCGGAGACGCCGGTGGGAGCGGTGGCCGTGCCGGTGCTCTCCCGCCCACTGCTCGGACTCCCGCCGCCCACGCCCCCGTCGGCGGGTCCGCTGCTCGTACCGGCTTTGCCCACACCGCCGTTGTCACGGTTCATGAGGGCGTACGTCAGCCCCGCGGCGGCGAGCGCGAGGGCGGCCACGCCCGCGACCAGGGCGACGGCTGCCCGGCGGTCGCGCGGGCGGCCCGCGGGCGCGGGCGGGGCGAGCGGCGCGGT
>NZ_JBHUDX010000001.1:60121-117899 GCF_042678285.1 Streptomyces caeni | reverse complement strand
CGGCAAGCATCCGCCTCACCCTGCCCCCACTCGCCACCGTCTGGCTCCGCCCGGCACCCGGGCCGGGCTGAGACCCGATTTCCCGAATCCTTTCACCGCGGGGAATTACCTGCCGATTTCCCGGCCTTTTGAGTGCGGGCTCAGATGCGCACCGCGTCACTTTTCGAAAACACCTGGCCGCCCCGAGTCACTTTGCGTCTCGAATTGTTTGTCCGTGCGCAATGCGGGAAAATGAGAGTCCAGTGCTTCGGACAGGAGGCACCTCTGTGGGAGCTGGCCCACCAGACCCGGGGTGTGTCCCGCGCGTTCCGTGAGTGCGCCCTCCCATGGTGACTGTCTCGTCGGCCCCTTGAGGGAGTAAGCGCCATGCGCATCACGGCGAAAGCAAAGCAGCACCCGCACGACGACGCCCCCGACACGGCAGCGGCGTTCGCGCGACTGTGCGACCTGCCCGACGGCCCCGAGCGGCAGGCGCTGCGAGACGAGATCGTCCGGTCATGGCTCCCCATGGCCGAGCGCATCGCCCGGCGCTACCGCGGCCGCGGCGAGGCCGTCGAGGACCTGAGCCAGGTTGCGGCACTGGGCCTGGTCAAGGCGGTCGACCGCTACGACCCCGCCCGCGGCTACGCCTTCGAAAGCTACGCCATCCCCACCATCACCGGTGAGATCAAGCGGCACTTCCGCGATCACATGTGGGTTCTGCATGTGCCCCGCCGCGTCCAGGACCTGCGTAATCGTGTGCGGTCGGCCGTCAAGGACATCGCGCAGGACACCCCGGGGCACGGCCCCACCGTCGCCGAGATCGCCGAGCGCACCCACCTCAGCGAGGACGACGTCCGGGTGGGCCTGGAGGCCATGGACAGCTTCACCGCCCTGTCCCTGGACGCGGAGGTGGCCGGCAGCAACGACGGCTACGCACTCGGTGACGCCCTCGGCGAGGCCGACACCGGCTACGACCTGATCGTCGACCGCGAAGCCGTCAAGCCCTGCCTGCGGTCCCTGCCCGAGCGGGAGCGCACCATTCTCTACCTGCGGTACTTCCGCGGCATGACACAGAGCCGCATCGCCAGTCAGCTCGGCATCTCGCAGATGCATGTCTCACGCCTGCTCAGCGGCTGCTGCGCACGCCTGCGTGAGGAGGCGCTCTCCGATGTCGCATGAGGATTGAGGACGCCGCATGCGGCCGCCCGGGCCTCTCTTCGACCGGACGGCCGTATGCGGTGGGCTCACTGCCGAACCCTCCCGGGAACGGTTGGGCGAGTGGGCCGACCCCTTCCGGACTATCCACGAGAGGGTGTTTGAAACGCTCCCCGGGCACGGCAACGAGCCCGGGGGAGCGGGCCCTTGGCTCCGGCTGCCCCTTTGCCGGTTCCGGGCTCCCCCCGAGCGGGCGAATGTCACCGGGGCGGCGGATTCTCCGGAAGCCGGGTGGGCCCGTAGCGGTCCAGCGTGTCCTCCAGGAGGACACGGATGTACTCCGGCAGATCCCCGTCGCAGCCCCAGATGACGATCATCTCCGCCACGTTGCGCAGCTTGATGTTCGCGTGCTGGGAGACCTCCCGGAGCACCGTCCAGCCCTGGTGGGGCGTCACGTGCCCGAGTGCGACGAGTATGCCGATCGCCTGGTCCACGACCGCGTGCGAGGTGACCGCCTCCTTGAGCTGGTCGACCTCCTCCTCCAGCTGGAAGATCCGCTCCGCTTCGGGGGCGGCGGCGTCCGGCATGTGCTCTCCCGGACGGGCTCTCGAGGTCATCGTCCCCTCCGGGGGTGACGTGGCGTTCGCCGATGTCGGGCCTTTTCCTCCATCGTCGTCGTTGCCCCAGGTGTGTGCGAGCCGGAGGGAGGGGTACCCCGGGGGCACAGCGCGCCCCGGAGGTGACACAGAGATGAGCCCTCCCGCCGACGACGCCCGGGCGAGCGCGTACGACGCCACCCCGTTCCTGCCGCGCGGTGGCGGCCTCGCGGCCTACCGGCGCGCGGCCGCGGAGTGCCACGGCTGCCCCCTGTACGAGAACGCCACACAGACCGTGTTCGGCCGGGGCGACATCTCGGCACGGGTCGTGCTGGTGGGGGAACAGCCCGGAGACCAGGAGGACCGGCAGGGTGAGCCCTTCGTCGGCCCGGCCGGCCGCGTCCTCGACAAGGCGCTCGCGCAGGCCGGGGTCGACCGGGGCACGGCGTATGTCACCAACGCCGTCAAACACTTCAAGTACAGCGTTCCCGGACGCGGTAAACGGCGCATCCACAAGGCGCCCAGCCTGCGCGAGATGACCGCCTGCCAGCCCTGGCTGCGTGCCGAGCTGGACCTGATCCGGCCGGAGGTGGTCGTGGCCCTGGGCGCGACCGCGGCCAAAGCGCTGCTGGGCGGCTCGTTCCGGGTGACCAAGGACCGGGGAAGCCTGCTGACGCTGCCGGACACCCCGGACGGGCAGTACGTCGTCGCCACCGTGCACCCCTCCGCGGTGCTGCGCGCCGACGACCGGGACGCCGCGTACGAGGGACTCGTGTCGGACCTGAGGGTGGTCGCGCGGGCGCTGGACGGGCAGGCGTAGGGAGCGCGGGGGCCGCTCGTGACGTCCACCCGGCTGGAGCGCCGGTGCGCGGGTACTCGCCGGTCATGCGTACCGTCCCGCGGCGCCTGCCCTGGCGCGGGAATCCCGCCCGCACTGTCACCGACGAGCTCCTGGAGGAGGCGGAGCGGCAGGGTCACGAGGACGACACCGGCACCGCCGAGGACGACGGGGGCGGCGCGGGCGACCCCATCACCCCGAGCCTCCACGCGAACCGGAAGGCCGCCGGGGGACGGCGCTCCGACGGCGCCTGCTGACCGACCGCTCGACGAGAGGGGCGACATCCGTGGACCACACCGAGGTGCCCGTGCTCGACGCCCTGCGGGCCTACCACGAGCGCGGCGAACTGGCCTTCACCCCGCCCGGGCACAAGCAGGGCCGTGGCGCCGCCCCGGAGGCCAGGGAGATTCTCGGCGACGCCGTCTACCACTCCGACCTGCTGGTGTGCGGCGGCCTCGACGACCGCCGGATGAAGGGCGAGGTGCTGGTGCGGGCCGAGCGGCTGATGGCCGACGCCGTCCATGCCGAGCGCACCTTCTTCTCCACCTGCGGCAGCTCGCTGTCGGTGAAGGCGGCGATGCTCGCCGTGGCGGGCCCCCACGAGCCCCTGGTCATCGGGCGCGACGCCCACAAGTCGGTGGCCGCCGGGCTGATCCTTGCGGGGATCGAACCCGTCTGGGCCGACCCGCAGTGGGACGAGGAACGGCGTTTCACCCACGCCCCGTCCCCGGAGGCGTTCGCGGAGGCGCTCGACCGGCACCCCGGAGCACGGGGCGCGCTGGTCACCAGCCCCACCCCGTACGGCGGCACCGCCGATCTGGCCGCGATCGCGGAGGTCTGCCACGCGCGGGGCGTGCCGCTCGTCGTCGACGAGGCATGGGGCGCCCACCTGCCCTTCCACGCCGACCTGCCCTCGTGGGCCATGGACGCGGGCGCGGACGTCTGTGTGACCAGCATCCACAAGATGGGCAGCGGCCTCGAACAGGGTTCCGTCTTCCATCTCCAGGGGCCGCTCGTCGAGCCGTCGGCGCTGAAGTCGCGGGCCGACCTCTTCGGCACGACCAGCCCCTCCGCCCTGATCTTCGCGGCGCTCGACGCCTGGCGCCGCCAGATGGTCCTGCACGGCAAGGACCTGCTGGACGAGGCCCTGCGGCTGGCCGCCCGGGTCCGTTTTGCCATCCAGGAGATCCCGGGTCTGCACGTCCTCGGCCGCGACGACCTGGTGGGGCCCCGACTGGCCGCCGACCACGACCCCCTGCCCGTCGTCATCGACGTCAGCGGCCTCGGCACCAGCGGCTACCGCGCCGCCGACTGGCTGCGGGCCGAGCACCACATCGACATGCACCTCGCCGATCACCGCCGCATCGAAGCCCAGCTCACCTACGCCGACTCGGCCGAGACGACGGGGTCCCTGCTCGCCGCGCTGCGGGAACTCGCCCGGCATGGCGACGAGTTGGCGGCCGACCTGCCCTCCGTCGAGGTACCGGCGGGAGCGGTCATGCGGCTGCAGCAGGTGTGCCCGCCCCGGGAGGCGTACTTCGGCCCCAAGGAGCCGCTCCCGTTGGAGCGCGCCGACGGCAGGATCTGTGCCGAGACGATCACACCGTATCCGCCGGGCATCCCGGCCGTCCTGCCCGGCGAACGCCTCACCGAACCGGTGCTGCGCTACCTGCGCACCGGCCTCGACGCGGGTATGAACCTCCCCGACGTCACCGACCCCGAGCTGCGCACGATCGTCGTCCGCCGCTGAGCCCTCCGCTTCGGCCGCACGGTCCGCGGGCCGCCGTCCGGCACTCCGGGAACCGTGCGCCCGTCACTCCCCGCTCACCAGCACGACCTCCAGGGTGCGCGGACCATGCACCCCCTCGACCCGGTCCAGTTCGATGTCGCTCGTCGCGGACGGGCCGGAGATCCAGGTCAGCGGGCGTGTCGGCGCCAGCCGCCCCAGGGCCTCCGGTACGGAGGTCACGACCTGGCCGGGGACGCGGACGACACAGATGTGGTGGTCGGGGACGAGGGTGATCCGACGGCGGCCCTGATCGGGGCCGCCGTCCAGCACGATGGTGCCGGTCTCGGCGATGGCGACCGCGCAGCCGGTGACCACGCTCTCCACCTTGTCCAGGTCGTGTGGCGTGCTCGCCGCACGGTCGTGGACACGGGTGGGACCGGCGGCGGACATCCACTCCGGCGGGAGGCCCGGAGGCACGAGCACAGACCGGGACCCACGCTCGGCGAGCAGCCGCATGATCACACACGGCAGTTCCGCCGCGGTCGTGCGGTGCACGACCGCCCGGTAGTCCACCAGGTTCTCCGCGAGCAGATCCACCGTGTCCTCGGCCGAGCGCTCCTCGTGCCGCCGTAGATAGTCCCGGGAAACGGCCTGCTCGTACGGCGTGCCGTCCTTCGGCGCGTCCGCCAGCGCACGCCGCACCCGGTTCAGGATCAGCTCCCTGCTGTTCACTTCGGCTCCTTCCCGCCGCGCGTGCGCTGCCACCAGTCGCGGAACGGCTCCGCGGGCAGCTGCGGCAGTTCACGGCTCGCGCTCCACGCTTTGCCCGGGCCCGGCAGGGTCCGGGGGTGGAGGCGGCGCGACCACGACGCCAGCCGCTGGCCGGTGCGCAACGCCCCAGGGTGCGCGAACGCCCAGTGTGCCGCCCGCATCGCCGCGCGTTCGGCGGCATGCCCCCTGGCGGGCTTGAGGACCACCGTGCTGCCGGCCCGCGTCACCGGCCCGCCCTCCGCGACCCGCTCCCGCAGGTGCACCAGGACCTCAGGGATGTCGATGGCGACCGGGCACACCTCGTAACAGGCGCCGCACAGCGAGGACGCGTACGGCAGCGAGGCGTCGATCTCGCTCTGCGTGCCCCGCAGTTGCGGGCTGAGGATCGCGCCGATCGGGCCCGGGTAGACCGAGCCGTAGGCATGGCCGCCCGCCCGCTCGTAGACCGGGCAGACATTGAGACACGCCGAGCAGCGGATGCAGCGCAGCGCCTGGCGGCCGACCTGGTCGGCCAGTGTGTCGGTGCGTCCGTTGTCGAGCAGCACCAGGTGGAAGGTCCGGGGCCCGTCCTCGTCGGTGGTGCCGGTCCACATCGACGTGTACGGATTCATGCGCTCCGCGGTCGAGGAACGGGGCAGTGTCTGCAGGAACACCTCCAGGTCCCGCCAGGCCGGCACGATCTTCTCGATGCCGACGACCGAGATCAGCGTCTCGGGAAGGGTCAGGCACATCCGCCCGTTGCCCTCCGACTCGACCACCACCAGCGTGCCGGTCTCGGCGACCATGAAGTTCGCCCCGGAGATCCCGACCTTCGCTCGCAGGAACTTCTCGCGCAGGTGCAGCCGGGCGGCCTCGGCGAGTTCGGCGGGCGTGTCGGTCAGCCCCTCGGGGGCGGGGCGGCCCCACCGGCCCATCTCCGAGCGGAAGATGTCCCGGATCTCGCCGCGGTTGCGGTGGATCGCCGGGACCAGGATGTGCGAGGGCCGGTCCTCGCCCAACTGCACGATCAGCTCGGCGAGATCGGTCTCGTACGCCCGGATGCCCTCCGCCTCCAGCGCCTCGTTGAGGCCGATCTCCTGCGTGGCCATGGACTTGACCTTGACGACCTCCGACTCCCCGGTGGCCTTGACCAGGCCGGCGACGATCCGGTTCGCCTCGTCCGCGTCGGCGGCCCAGTGGACGACGCCGCCCGCCGCCGTGACCGCCTCCTCCAACTGCTCCAGGTAGCGGTCGAGGTGACGGAGCGTGTGGTCCTTGATCTGCCGGCCTGCCTCCCGTAGCGCCGCCCAGTCGGACACCTCGGCGACGGCCTTGGCGCGCTTGGCCCGGATGGTGTGGGTGGCATGGCGCAGGTTCCCGCGCAGGATCCGGTTGCCCACCGCCTCGTGCGCCGCCCGAGGGAACGCCGGCATCCCGACGAACGTCCCGCTCATGCGCCCGGTCCCTTCACCACGACGACGCTCATACCAGCGGCTCCTCTTCCGTGCTCGCCAGGATCTCCGCGATGTGCACCGGCCGCATGCCGACCCTCAGCCGTGCCATCGTGCCGCCGATGTGCATCAGACAGGAGTTGTCGCCGGCGCACAGCACCTCGGCCCCCGTCGACTCGGCGTTGCGTACCTTGTCGGCGCCCATGGCCGCCGAGACGTCCGGGTTCTTCAGGGCGAAGGTGCCGCCGAAGCCGCAGCACTCCTCGGCACCCGGCAGCTCCGCCAGCTCCAGTCCCCTGACGGCCCGCAGCAGCCGCAGGGGACGGTCACCGAGGCCCAGCCCCCGCAGGCCGTGGCACGTGGGGTGGTAGGTCACCCGGTGCGGGTAGTGGGCGCCCACGTCCGTCACGCCGAGCACGTCCACGAGGAACTCCGTGAGCTCGTACGTCTTGGGGGCCACGGGGGCCAGGGCGGCCGCGAGGGTGTCTCCGCGCCCCTCGGCCCGCGCCCGCTCGCCCAGCCGCGGGTACAGCTCCCGCACCATCGCCCCGCAGGAGCCGGACGGCGTCACGATGGCCTCGTAGCCGCGGAACACCTCGGAGAACCTCACCGCGAGCGGCTCCGCCCGGTGCCGGTAGCCCGTGTTGTAGTGGGCCTGCCCGCAGCATGTCTGCGCCATCGGGAAGTCGACGTCGACACCCAGTCTGGTCAGCAGTTTCACCACGGCGCGCCCCGTGTCCGGATACAGCGTGTCGTTGACACAGGTCAGGAACAGGGCGACACGCATCGCGGCTCCTTGTTGATCGACCATCGGACGGGTGCAGGGTAACGGGGGGATCCGGCCCCCGGGGGATACGGGGTCACGGCGGGGTGAGCCGGGACTCGGCGTCGCGCCACGGCACGGTGCCGCCTCGTGGCTCGTAGCGGGTGAGCGGCTGGGTGCGGGTCACCAGGCGCCGCATCGCGGCCCGGTCGCCGACGAGCCCGTGGGCCCGCGCCTGGACGAGGACGTTCCCGAGGGCCGCCGCCTCCGCCGGGCCGGCCACGACCGGGAGCCCGCAGGCGTCGGCGGTCAGCCGGCACAGGAGGGCGTTGCGGGCGCCGCCGCCGACGATGTGCACCACGTCGACCGGGTGGCCGGCGAGCCGCTGGGCCTGCGAGAGGGCCCGGCGGTGGGCGAGGGCGAGCGAGTCGAGGACGCAGCGGGTGACCTCGGCGGGGGAGTCCGGCACCGGCTGCCCCGACACCCGGCACGCCTCGGCGATGCGCGCCGGCATCCGCCCGGGCGCCAGGAACGCCGTGTCACCCGCGTCGACCACCGACCGCAGCCCCGGCACCTCGGCGGCCGCGGCCAGCAGGGTCGGCAGATCCGGGTCGCCCCACTCCCGTACGCACTCCTGCAGCAGCCACAGTCCCATGATGTTGCGCAGGTAGCGGACCGTGCCGTCCAGTCCCAGCTCGTCGGCGAAGTTGGCGGCGCGGCTCGCCTCGGTCAGCACGGGAGCCGGCAGCTCCAGGCCCGCCAGGGACCAGGTGCCGGTGCAGATGTAGGCGAACCGCTCCCCGGTGGCCGGTAGGGCGGCCACCGCGGAGGCCGTGTCGTGGGAGGCGACCGTGGTCACCGGGACGGGCCCGGTCAGCCCGGTCTCCTTCAGGACCTCCGGGCGCAGCACGCCCGCGGGATCACCGGGCCGGCGCAGCGGCGCGAACAGGCCCAGATCGATGCCCAGTCGGCTCGCCACCTCGTACGACCAGCCGCGTGTGCGGGGGTCGACGAGCTGGGTGGTCGACGCGTTGGTCAGCTCGGTGCCCTGCTCGCCCGTCAGCCAGTACGCCGGCAGGTCCGGGATCAGCAGCAGGCGCTCGGCCCGCGCGAACACCGCGGAGGAGCGGGCCGCGACGAGCTGGTACAGCGTGTTGAAGGGCGCGTACTGCAGGCCCGTGGCCGCGTACAGCTCCTCGGGCGGGACACTCGCCCACACCTTCTCCGCGACACCCTCGGTACGGGCGTCGCGGTAGTGCACGGGATTGCCCAGCAGGGCGCCGTCCGCGTCCAGTAGTCCGTGGTCCACGGCCCAGCCGTCCAGGCCGACCGAGTCGACCGGACCCGCCGCGCGCAGCCCGTCGAGGACGCCCGCGTACAGGGAGAGGATGTCCCAGCGCAGCCCCTCGGGAACCCGCACGGGCCGGTTCGGGAACCGGTGCGCCTCGGTCAGCTCCAGGGCGTCCGGGCCCACGCGGCCGACCATGACGCGCCCGCTGGACGCGCCGAGGTCGACCGCGGCGTACGACCTCGTCGCGGCGCTCATCACAGGAACGCGGCCGCCACACCCGCGTCGACCGGGATGTGCAGTCCCGTGGTGTGGGTCAGGTCCCCGCCGGTGAGCGCGAAGACGGCGTTCGCGACGTGCTCGGGCAGCACCTCCCGCTTGAGGAGGGTCCGCTGGGCGCAGAACTCGCCGAGCTTCTCCTTTGCCACGCCGTACACGGCGGCCCGCTGCGCGCCCCAGCCGCTCGCGAAGATGCCGGAGCCGCGCACCACGCCGTCCGGGTTGACGCCGTTGACGCGGATGCCGTGCCCGCCGAGCTCGGCGGCCAGCAGCCGCACCTGGTGCGCCTGGTCGGCCTTGGCAGCCGAGTAGGCGATGTTGTTCGGGCCGGCGAAGACCGCGTTCTTGGAGGCGATGTCGACGATGTCGCCCCCCAGCCCCTGCGCGATCATCACCCGGGCCGCCTCGCGCGAGACGAGGAAGGAGCCCCGGGCCATGATGTCGTGCTGGAGGTCCTCGTGGACGTGGCCCGCGGGGCCGAGCGGGCCGCCCGCGAGGCAGGGCTCGGCGTGATGGTCTGCAACAGCGCGCAGAGCCCCGCCGAAGAGGCCGAGTACCTGGCGCTCTTCGCCGAGCAGCGGGTACGGCGTCCTGCTGACGCCCGCCGACGCGACCGGCCGCAACATCGAGGCGTTCCGCCGCCACGGCATCCGCTTCGTGCTCGTCGACCGGGTCGCCGAGGGCACCACCGAGTGCTCGGTCTCCGTCGACGACGTGACGGGCGGCGCGCTGGCCGTCCGGCACCTGGTCGACGCGGGGCACCGCTCCCTCGCCTACGTCAGCCGGCCGCCCGGACTCAACCAGGTCAGGGACCGCCGCACGGGCGCCCTGAACGCGCTGGCCGAGGCCGGGCTCGGCCCCGAGGCGCTGCGGGAACTGCCCACCGAGCGCCTCGACGTCGCCGCGGGCCGGGACGCCGGCGCCCGGCTCCTCGGGCTCGCCGACCGTCCGACCGCCGTGTTCTGCGCCAACGACCTGCTCGCCCTCGGCGTCCTGCAGGCCGTGTACGCGGCCGGGGTGAGCGTCCCCGACGACCTCGCCATCGTCGGTTACGACGACATCGAGTTCGCCGCGGCCGCAGCCGTGCCGCTCACCTCGGTACGGCAGCCCGCCGTCACCATGGGCGCGCTCGCCGCGGAACTCCTGCTGGAGGAGACGGAGGCGGAGAGAGGAGCGCACCGCCACGAGCACCGAAGGGTCGTGCTGCAGCCGGAACTGGTGGTGCGCCGCTCCAGCCTCGCGGCGCGCTGAGCCCGGCCGAGCCGCCGGTACCGGCCGGCCCGGGGCCCGGGCGACGAACCGTCCGGGCAGCCGGCCGACGGCGATTTCTTGATCCTCGTGCGCCGCTGCCCGGCAATCGTGTGCTGAACTGGGACGCGGCCTGGAAACCGTCCGTCCCGGGAGCCCTCTTGAGCCTCAGCTACCGCCAGCCCGGCGTCGTCCTCACCGACCGTCGCTTCACCGTGCCCCTCGACCACGACGATCCCGCGGGGGAGACGATCGAGCTGTACGCGCGGGAGGTCGTCGCAAGCGACAAGGCGGACGACGACCTGCCCTGGCTGGTCTACCTCCAGGGCGGCCCCGGCTTCGGGGCCAACCGTTTCATCGGCCGGCAGGCATGGCTCGGCCGGGCCCTGAAGGAGTTCCGGGTGCTGCTGCCCGACCAGCGCGGCACCGGAGCCTCCACACCCGCCAACCGGCAGACGCTCCCGCTGCGCGGCGGCCCCCGCGAGCAGGCCGATTACCTGACGCACTTCCGCGCCGACGCCATCGTCCGCGACTGCGAAGTCATCCGCCCCCAGGTCACCGGCGGTGCCCCGTGGACGGTCCTCGGGCAGAGCTTCGGCGGCTTCTGCACCGTGAACTACCTCTCCACGGCACCCGAGGGCCTGCGCGCCGCGCTGATCACCGGCGGCCTGCCGTCGCTGGACGCGCACGCGGACGACGTCTACCGGGCCGCCTACCCGCGCATCGAGCGCAAGGTCGCCGCACACTACGCCCGCTACCCGCAGGACGCCGAACGCGTCCGCCGTGTCGCCGAGTACCTGCTCCAGCACCAGCCGGTCCTAAGCAGCGGCTACCGGCTCACCGTCGAGGCGTTCCAGTCCCTCGGCATCCTCCTCGGCGGCAGCCAGGGCAGTCACCGCCTCCACTTCCTCCTCGAGGACGCCTTCGTGCGCACTCCCTGGGGCGTCGCGCTCTCCGACGCGTTCCAGGAGGAGGCGCACAGCCTCCTGTCGTACGCGGGCCATCCCCTGTACGCGCTCGTCCACGAGGCGGCGTACGGCCAGGACGACCGCGCCACCGCCTGGTCGGCGGAGCGGGTGCGCGCGGAGTTCCCGCAGTTCGACGCGGCGAAGGCGCTGACGGGCGAGGGGCCGGTGCTGTTCACGGGCGAGTCCGTGCATCCCTGGACGTTCGACACCGACCCGGCACTGCGCCCGCTGCGGGAGACCGCGCACCTGCTCGCCGAGCGCACCGGATGGAGCCCGCTGTACGACCGCGCCCGCCTCGCCGCCAACGAGGTGCCGGTGGCCGCGGCGGTCTACCACGACGACATGTATGTGGACACGGCCCACGCCCTGGAGACGGCCCGCGCCATCCGGGGCCTGCGCACCTGGGTCACGGACGAGTTCGAACACGACGGCGTCCGCGCAGGCGGCCCACGGGTCCTGGACCGCCTGCTGGCGCTGGCACGGAACGAGATCTGACGCGGCGTCGGCGGCGTGCCCCGAACTCGAACTCCTCGGCGGCCGGGGGAACACGGAGTTAGTGTGCGGGCATGACGCAGCCGCGGAACGACCGACTCGAACCCATGCCCGGAGACTGGCGGCGCGCCCTCGCGGTCGTCGCCCACCCCGACGACCTCGAATACGGCTGCGCCGCCGCGATCGCCGGGTGGACCGACGGCGGCCGTGACGTCGTGTACGTCCTCGCGACCCGTGGCGAGGCGGGAATCGACTCGCTGGAGCCCGCCGTGTGCGGGCCGCTGCGCGAGCGGGAGCAACGGGCGAGCGCGGCGGTGGTCGGCGTGTCCACGGTGGAGTTCCTCGACCACCGGGACGGCGTCGTCGAGTACGGCGTCGCACTGCGGCGGGACATCACGGCGGCGATCCGCCGGCACCGGCCCGAGCTGGTCCTCACCCTCAACCACCGTGACACCTGGGGCGGCGTCGCCTGGAACACCCCGGACCATGTAGCCGTGGGGCGTGCCACGCTCGACGCGGTCGCGGACGCAGGCAACCGGTGGATCTTCCCGGAACTCGCCGCCCAGGGTCTTCAGCCGTGGAACGGCGTCCGCTGGGCCGCCGTCGCGGGCTCCTCGACGCCCACGCACGCCGTGGAGGCGGCACCCGGCATGGAGCGCGCGGTCCGCTCACTGCTGGAACACCGCACGTACATAAGGGCGTTGACCGACGACGACCCGGAGACGTACGCACGAACCTTCCTCAACGCCCAGGCCGAGGCCACGGGCGAGGGCTTCGGCGGCAGGCCGGCCGTCGCGTTCGAGCTCTTCAGCCGCTAGCCGGACGATCGTGGACATCCACGTGCACATGAACAGGGATCTGCT
The DNA here is from genome assembly GCF_042678285.1 of Streptomyces caeni. Taxonomy (NCBI): domain Bacteria; kingdom Bacillati; phylum Actinomycetota; class Actinomycetes; order Kitasatosporales; family Streptomycetaceae; genus Streptomyces; species Streptomyces caeni. The sequence continues at coordinate 105,497 of NZ_JBHUDX010000001.1, read as the reverse complement.
GGCGGACCGCTTCCAGGAAAGCCGCGGGCAGCTCAGGGCCGTCGCCTACCGGATGCTCGGCTCGCTGAGCGAGGCCGACGACGCCGTCCAGGAGACCTGGCTCAGGCTGAACCGCTCCGACGTGAGCGGGGTCAAGAACCTCACCGGCTGGCTCACCACCGTCGTGGGCCGGGTCTGCCTCGACATGCTCCGCTCCCGTGCCGCGCGCCGTGAGGAACCGATGGCGGACACCTTCGTGCCCGACCCGGTCGTCGCTCCCCTCGACCGCATCGATCCCGAGCAGGAGGCGCTGCTCGCCGACTCGGTCGGGCTGGCCCTCCTCGTCGTGCTGCAGACGCTGGAGCCGGCGGAGCGGCTCGCCTTCGTCCTGCACGACATGTTCGCCGTACCCTTCGACGACATCGCGCCCGTCGTCGGCCGCACGCCCGTCGCGGCCCGGCAACTCGCCAGCAGGGCCCGCCGCAGGGTGCGGGACGCGGGCGAGGCGCCCGATCCGGATCTCGTGCGGCAGCGCGAGGCGCTGGAGGCGTTCTTGGCGGCCTCGCGCGGCGGCGACTTCGACGCCCTGGTCGCCGTCCTCGACCCGGACGCGGTGCTGCGGGTCGACGCGGGCGTCCTGGCCGGCGGCGCGGCCGCGTCCAAGGTGGTGCACGGTGCGGCGGCGGTCGCCGAACAGGCTTTCATGTTCCGGCAGTTCGCGCGCCACGCCCGGCTCGCGCTGGTCAACGGCGAGATCGGGCTCGTCACGGTGCACGAGGGAAGGCCGCTGTCGGTCACGGGCGTCACCGTCGTCCAGGGCAGGATCACCGGAATGTACATCCTGGCGGATCCCGAGCGGCTGGAGCGGCTCGGCATCACGGCACCGGCGCCCTGACCCGGCCATCGGGGCGCGGCCCGGCCGGCCCCTCGTCGGGCCCCGGTCAGCCGGACGCACCCGGCGCACGGATCAGCCGAGGACCGGCGGGAGTGCCGCGGCCGACTCGCCCAGCGCGGCCGTCTCCGGCGACCGCTGGCGCAGCGCTTCCCAGGAGCGTGAGAAGAGGTCCACGGCCGCAAGCCGGTGCCCCGGCGGGCGACGTTTGCCCGTCAAGGAGCGGTGTGTGGGCACCGCCCGGTCGAGCGGAGCCGAGCGTGGGGGGAGCGTGCTCTCGGCGTGCCGGCCGGAAGTCCTCGGACTGGACGTACCCGGGCTTTCGGCCGGTGCGGCGAGTGGGGGTGCCCCCTGCTCGAAGAGCTTGGGGGAGCGTGCCGGGCGCCGTGGGCGCTGTGCGGGACTTTCGAAACGCCCCCTAGCAGCGCCCGGCACCCGCTGGGACCGGGACCGCCGCGGTCGCGGCCTCGCCGCCTCCGACTAGGGTGGACGCCATGCGCACACCTGCCGCCGACCGTTCCCGGCTGCGCGCCGACTGCAGCCGCTGCTTCGCGCTGTGCTGCGTTGCGCTGCCCTTCGCCGCCTCGTCGGACTTCGCGATCGACAAGGACGCCGGTACGCCCTGCCCGAACCTCAGGGACGGCTTCCGCTGCGGCGTCCACAACGAGCTGCGGCCGCGCGGGTTTCCCGGCTGCACGGTCTACGACTGCTTCGGCGCCGGGCAGAAGGTCTCCCAGGTCACCTTCGCAGGGCGGGACTGGCGGTCGGGCGGCCGGGAGCACGCCCGGCGGATGTTCGACGTGTTCCCCGTGGTGCGCCAACTCCACGAACTTCTCTGGTACCTGGCGGAGGCTCTCACCCTGCCCGCGGCCCGCCCGGTCCACGCCGACCTGCGCCGCATGCTGGAGAGGACCGAGCGGCTGACTTTGCGCCCCGCGCGGGAACTGGGGGAGCTGGACGTGCCCGCGCACCGGCAGGAGGCCAACGCCCTGCTGCTGCGGGCCAGCGAGCTGGCGCGGGCCGGAACCAGGGGCAGGGGGAAGAACCGGCGGGGCGCCGACCTCGTCGGCGCCCGTCTCAAGGGGGCCGACCTTCGCGGGGCGAGCCTGCGCGGCGCGCTGTTGACAGCCGCCGATCTCACGGGCGCCGACCTGCGCGGCGCGGATCTGATCGGTGCCGACCTGCGCGGCACCGACCTCACCGACGCCGACCTGACGGGCGCCCTGTTTTTGACCCAGCCGCAGATCGACTCCGCCCGGGGCGGCGCGGGCACCCGCCTGCCGACGTCAGTCGTGCGCCCCGGTCACTGGGCAGCGCGCCGGTGACGGTGCCTCGGTGAGGACAGGGGGCGCGGGGGGCGCCGCGGCTGCGCGGTCGAGGTGGAGCCGCAGTCCGTCCGGCATCAGGGTCAGGCGTTCCGCCACCCGCAGCCGGTAGCCGGGATCGGGCCGCAGCGTGTAGCGGCGCAGCAGCAGGCCCAGAACCAGTGTCGCCTCGTGCAGGGCGAACTGCCGCCCGATGCAGGCCCGTGCCCCCGTCCCGAACGGCTTGAAGGTGTGCGCGGGCCGGGCCCGTACCGCCCGTGCGTCGAACCGGTCGGGATCGAACCGCTCCGCGTCCGCGCCCCACACCTCCGGGTCCCGGTGCAGCAGCGCCGTCAGGACCAGCGCCCACGCTCCCCGGCGCATCGGATGGACGCCGTCCAGGACCGTGTCATGGCGTGCCTCCCGGGCGAAGGCCGGGGCGGTCGGCCACAGGCGCAGCGACTCGTCGAGGACCCGGCGCACGTACCGCAACCTGGCGACCTGCTCGTATCCGGGCCGTGCGACGTCGCCCCACACCCGGTCCACCTCCTCCCGGGCCCGCGCGGTGATCTCCGGATGCCTGGAGAGGTAGTGCAGGGCGAAGGAGAGCGCGCCCGAGGTGGTCTCGTGCCCGGCGACCAGGAAGGTGATGACCTGGCGCCGGATGTTCTCGGGCGAGAGGCGTTCCCCGGTCACCGGGTGGCCGGTCCGCAGCATCCGGTCGAGCAGATCGCCCTCGCCGTCGGCGGCCCGCCGGTCCCGTACGACCTCGTCCACCGTGCGGTTGAGGTAGGCCATGTCCGCCTCGTTGCGCCGGGCGGCGCCGCGCAGCAGCAGGGGGGACAGCGGACCCGGGACGACGTTGCGCCGCTGCGCGAACGTCAGGGTGCCGATCATCGCGGTGACGAAGGGGTGCGGCCGGGAGCGCTCGAAGGAGCCGAAGTCGTGTCCGAAGCCGGTGCGTGCGATCGTCTCCAGCGTCAGCTTGGTCATGTCGCCGGGCACGTCCACGGCGCGGCCCGCGGCCTGCTCCGCGTCCCAGCGGTCCATCAGCCGCTCGGCCACGTCCAGCATCATCGGGTGGTAGCCGGCCATGGCCTCCCGGCTGAAGCCGGGTGCCAGGACGTCGTGCGCCAGCTGCCAGTTCGGCTCGTGGTCGTAGGCGGTGAACAGCCCGTCCCCGGCGACCGGCCGGAGATTGGCGACGCCGAGGCCCACGTGCTTGGCGAAGCGCGACTCGTCGGAGAGATCGGCCACCAGCCGGCCGCCCCAGACGAAGACGATCTCCCGGCCGAAGAACTTCCGCCGGAAGACCGGTCCGAGTCTGCGCCCGTGCCGCATGGAGTCCTGCAGCGGTCTGCGGGGGTCGGCGCCGAGCACATCGCCGACGAACGGGATCCGGTGCGGCGGGTGCGGAATGCGGTGCAGCTTTGGCCAGCCCAGCTCCGCACCGCGGAAGCCCTTGGGAAGCGCGGTCGCCGTCGTCTCCGCCATGACGCCATCTCCCTTGGTGCAGCGACACGTCGAGCAGTGCCTCATGCCTGTTGTACGTGGGTTCAATAGCCGCATCAGTGTGGTCCCGCTGTTGAACCGGCGTCAAGTAGAGTGCGGTCATGGCTGCGAACCAGGGGGAGCGCACGCGCCGCCGGCTCAGCACCGAGGAGCGCAGGGAGCAGCTTCTGTCGGTCGGGGCGCGGCTGTTCTCGGAGAGCCCGTACGACGACGTGTGGATCGAGCAGGTCGCCGAGATCGCGGGCGTCTCCCGCGGACTGCTCTACCACTACTTCCCGGCCAAGCGGGACTTCTTCGCGGCGGTGGTCGAGCGGGAGAGCGAGCGGATGCTGCGGATGACCGAGGCCGTGCCCGGTGTCCCGGTGCGCGAGCAGCTCACCGCCGGGCTCGACACCTACCTGTCCTACGTCGAGGAGCACGCGCACGGCTTCCGCGCCTTCCACCGCGCCGACGCGGCCGGGGACCAGGCCGTGCGCAGGGTCTACCAGCGGTCGCTGATGGCGCAGGAGCGGCAGATCCTGGCGGCGCTCGCGGCGGATCCCGAGTTCGGCCGGCTGTCCGAGGAGCGCCCGGACCTGCGGATCGCCATCCGCGGCTGGCTGGCCTTCACGACGGCCGTGTGCCTGGAATGGCTCCGGGAGGCCGAGCTGTCCCGGGAGCAGGTGCGCGATCTGTGCGCCCGGGCGCTGCTGGGGGCCATCGCGCCCTGACGAGCCCGTTTTGCAGGTCGGGTGCCCGGTCGGGGTGCGCTCCGAAGGGGTGACTGCCACACCTGGGCGGCCGCACCCTCCGCGGCCGGGCACGCCCGCTCGGTGCCGGCCGCCGCGCCGCGCGCCGTGCCCGCGCTACCAGTCGCCGTCCCGGACCGGTTTGCCGGGGGCGTCGCCGAGCGGCTTCACCTGGTGCGGCGACGGCTCCTGCCAGGGCTCGTGGTCGTCGCCGAGCCAGTCACCCACCGGCTTGACCTGGCCGAGGGCGTCCGCCGACGCGAGGTCCTCGCCGTCCTGGTCGTAGTAGTCGAACCATGGCAGCCCGGCCTGCGTGTACGCCGCGCGGTCCACCGGGGACGGCGCAGGCGCCTCACCCGTGATCCGGCGCCACTGCGGGGGCGTGACGAGATGGACGAACACCCGCCCGCCCGGCTCCTCCGCCCAGCTCCCGGCCGGCCAGTCGTCCCGGTAGACCTCCTGGCGCATCGCGCTGCCGACACCCAGCCCCATGGCGGGCGCGGCCTGGGGGATCTCCCGGGCCCGCTCGCGCTTGCGCCGCTCCTCCTCGCGCCACCGGGCGAGCGGCGCCTCCTGCAGAGGGAAGGTCTGCAGCTGTATGCCGCCCCACACCTCCTCGCCGGTGACCTGGCCCTCGACCGTGGCGCCGAGGCCGAGCGGCACCGCCACGAACTGGCGGACCGTCCCCTTGCCCGAGTTGATCCCGTCCAGCCACGGCTGGCGCGGCAGCACCACGTAGTTCTGCGGGTGGCGTGCCAGGCGCGAGCTCCACGGCCTGCCGGACACCGCGCAGACCTTGCCCACGCCCACCTGCAGGGCGGCCGGTTCCGTCGCACCGAAGCTCAGCCACATGGCCTCGCGCAGATACACGGGCAGCATCACGCCGCCGTGTGCCCGCCACTCGGCGGGCACCGTGTCCGCGTAGTCCTCCACCCGGCGGACGGGGAACTCACCGAGCCCCGGTGGCAGCGCATGCGTGCCCGACTCCGGAAGCCGCAGCGTCCGCATGAAGCGAACCCGTACACCCTCCGGCAGCACCAGACTGTTCCCGTCGATCCGCACCGCGCCCATGCGCCCGCCCCTCTCCCCGTCCCGGCCGTTCGCCCTCGACCGCGACGACCCGTTCGTCGTCACCTAGAACGACGGGCCGGGGCGGCACGGTTCCGGCGCCGCACAAGCCGGCGGATCCGGGCGGACCGGAGGCCGCGCACGCGCTCCCGCAGCGGGGTGAGCAGCGGATTCCGTTCCCGCTGCTCCCGGGTCCCGCGGTCCAGCTCCTCGAACAGCCGACGTGATCGGTGCTCCGTGTCCAGTTCGTCCAGGATGCGATTGACCTCGGTCAGTACGGCGCCGTGGAAGTGCCACTGACGCGTGCCCCGTTGCACCTCCTCCAGCAGCAGCTGGGCCAGCTTGTCGCGGGTCGCTCCGGCCGTGCTCAGCTCCTCGGCGAAACGGGCCTCCGCGGACTCGGCGCTGGTGCTGACCTGGGTGGTGACGAGGACCCCGAAGCTGACCACGGCGTCGCCGATCTCGGACAGCAGCCGCTCCAGCACCGCCCCGATCCCCGCCTCGAACAGCGGCTCCGGATCGCGTTCCTTCGCCAGGTCGGCGAGGGTACGGGCGATCACCCGCAGCACCACGGTGCAGATCTCCAGCGTGTCGAGCCCGGTGCGCAGCACGATCCGGTGCAGCAGGCCGTCGCGGACCCGCGGGTTGAGCTTCAGGCTGTCCTCGGCCTGCCGCAGGGCCGCGTCCACCTGCGAGATGTCGTGGTCGAGCCGGCGTGCCTCGTACAGCCGGGCCGTGGCCTGGGCGACCGGGGCGCGGCCCGCCGCCTGCTCGCCGACGCGCAGCATCAGCTGCCGCATGCGGCGCGCCAGATCCTCGATGGACTCACCGGCGGGGCCCACCCACACCGGGGGAGCGAAGACCAGATTGACGGTGAGGCCGACCACCGCGCCGATCAGGGTCTCCAGGACCCGGGCCCAGGCGGTGGTGCCGACCTGTGTCACCCCCAGGACCAGCATGGCGCTGATCGCCACCTCGGGCACGAACTCGCTGACCCGCACGAGATGCCCGACGGCCAGTGAGGCGAGGATGATCAGGGCCAGGCTCCACCAGGTCAGGCCCACCAGGGTGCTGAAGCCGATGGCGATGACGACGCCCGCCACCACGGAGTTCACCCGGCGCACCCCGGTGGTGATGGTGGCGTAGAGCGTCACCTGGACGACGAGGAGGGCCGTCAGCGGTGCGGTGAGCGGAGCGGGCTCGGAGCTGAGGTACAGGGCGACCACATAGGCGAGGGTCGCGGCCGCGGACGAACGCACCGCCTGGACGACCTCGGGCTCCCGGCGCCACTTCACGATCCGGGCGGCCACCCGCGCCCAGGCGTCACGGACATCTCGCATCCCAAGCCTTTCCCGTTCCCCAGAAGCATTGCATGCGGGCGGCTGGGTCAGGGACACGCGTGCCGGGTGCCGTCCCGCGCGTCAGGTGTACAGCTTGTCGAGGAAGGCGGTCAGGTTGCCCGTCATGCGGGCTGTCTGCTCCTCGACGGTGAGGCTCTCCTCGAAACGGCCTCCGGCCTCCGGCACCTTCTTTCCGCGGACGTACAGGGAACACGCGAGGTCGGTGCACATGTAGACGCCGACCGAGTTGCCCTCGCGCCCCGCCGAGCCCGCCTTACGGGCCGTCATCAGGGAGACCCCGCCGCCGGGGTGGGTGGTCAGGCAGAGCGAGCACATGCTGCGGTGCAGGAAACCGCGCTGCGAGGAGGGAAACCGCAGCGCCACGCCGGTGAGACGGCCGGCGTGTTCGGTGACCAGACAACTGCGATCCGGCGCCCCGGGATCCCGCCAGCCGAGGAAGTCCAGGTCGTCCCAGGGACGTTCGCCGAGGTCGCGGGGGATCGCCAGACGTTTTGCCTCACCCTTGGAGCAGTTGATGAAGGAGCCGCGGATGTCCTGCTCGGTGAGTGGCCTCATGGGGAGCCTCCTGGACCGGGTCGGTCAAGTCTTAAACTAGGGGTACTAGGTTTCTGCCTAAGTTATTCAAGGCCGTGCCGGCAAGCCACTGAATTCCGGCGTCCGCTGTCCGGACGAGCTGACGGCGTCCGCTGTCCCTGCTCGCCGCCGGCGTCCGCTGTCCCGGCGGGCCGCCGGACTCGACGGATGCCGCCCGGCACGGCGTACGGCGCTCCGGATCCGGCCCCGGCCGCCCCACCGCACTCGAAACCGGGCGCCGCGCCCGATTGAATGGCGGGGGCGCGGAGACACGGGACGAGGGGTGACGCGATGGCGGCGGACGACACGAGGACGGTACGGCTCGGCGGTGTCCCCGGGACGCTGCTGTGGAACCTCCACCACCGCGCGTACGAGGCCCGGCAGTCGCATACCGTGCTGGACGACCCCAAGGCCGTGGAACTGGCCGGCCGGATCGACTATCCCTTCGAGGAGACCTTCGGACCGCCGAACCCGCTGCTGGCCCAGGGCCAGGCGCTGCGGGCGCGGACCTTCGACGACGCCGTACGGGACTTCCTCGCCCGGCACCCGGACGGCACGGTCGTGGCCCTCGCCGAGGGCCTGGAGACGCAGTTCTGGCGCGTCGACAACGGGCGCGTGCGCTGGCTGTGCGTGGAGCTGCCGGAGACGGCCGAGGTCCGCACCGCACTGCTGCCGGACGGCGAACGCCGCCGCACCCTGGCCCGCTCCGCGCTCGACCTGTCGTGGCGGGACGAGGTCGACACCGACCGCGGCGTGCTGGTCACCGCTCAGGGCCTGCTCATGTATCTCCGGCCGCCCGGGGTACGGGAGCTGATCGCGGCCTGCGCCGAGCGGTTTCCCGGCGGCGCGCTGGTCTTCGACGCGGTGCCGCGCTGGTTCAGCGCGCGCACCCTGCACGGGCGGATGCGCACCGCCCAGGGCTACCGGCCGCCGCCCATGCCGTGGGGGCTGGACGCGGGGGACCTGCCCCGGGTGCGCACCGCCCACCCGGCCGTCGCCGATGTGCGCGAACTGCGTCCGCCGCGCGGCCGGGGCCTGTACCACGGAGCGCTCGCGCCCCTGCAGTACCGGTTGCCCGCGGTGCGCAACCTCCGCCCGACCATGACCGTCCTGGCCCGGTTCGCCTGACCACCGACCCCGGTGCCACCGGCCTCCCCTTCCCGGTTTCCCGGTGGGAAAACGCGTTGAGGGGTTCCGTCGCCATCGGCAATGATCTTCGCCATGTTCTCGCGCAGGAATCGCCGTCCGAAGTCCGCCGAACTGCTCACGGCCTGGGAGTGCCTGGACGCGGGGGACGTCCCCGGCGCCCTGCGCCGTTTGCGGGCCGGCGCGGAGGACCTGCCGCCGGCAGAGGCGGCCCTCGTGGTCGGGCGTGCGGCCGACTCGGCCGGGTTCGACGACCTCCGGGAGGCCGCCGCGGCGCTGGCCGCCCGTCCCGAGCGCGCCCGCGCGCTCTACGACTTCGGGTACGCCTGCGTCGAGCGAGGTCTGTCCTACCTGGCGATCCCCGCCCTGCGCGGCGCCCTCGCCCAGCACCCGGGCGCGCTCCCGGTCGTGCGCGAGCTGGTGGCGGCGTACGAGCGGGAGGGCCGGCACCGTGAGGCCGTCGAGGAACTGACGCGGCACGAGAGCGGCTTCGCGGACTGGCCGGACCGCTACCTCCTGGCCTTCAACGCCGCCATGGCCGGCGATCTGGCCCTGGCGAACCGCCAGCACACGCTGCTGCCCGATCCGGAGGACCCGCAGTGGCTGCCGGCGCGCGACCGCCAGCGCCGCATGCTGGGGCGGGCCGCGAGCGCCGCGCGGGTCAGCCCGCTGGACTCCACGGACCTGCGGGGATGGCAGTTCGTGATCGGCGGCACGGTGCTCGGCACACTGTCCCCGTTCGGCTTCGCGGCGGGCATGACCGGCCGGTACGCATGGGTCCAGGACTCCCACGGCGCGTGTCTGCGGGGCCTGCTGCGGCTGAAGGCGCTCCTGGCCGCCGCCGAGGTGCGACCGCGTTCGGTCTCGCTGCTGCCCGACCGCGGCAGCCGCATCCTCGGCCTGGCCGCCGCCGACGTGCTGGACCTCCCGGCGGAGCCCTTCGCGCCCGGACGGCAGGACACCGTCGTGATCGCGTACGACCTGAACGAGCTGGCCGCGACGGACGAAGGGCCCGAGATCCTCGGTCAGCTCTTCGAACGCGCTCCCGGGCAGGTGCTGCACGAGCACGCGAGCAGCTGGACCGACGCCCCGGTCGTCACCGCCGACAGCGTCACACTGCTGTGCCAGTCGGTGGTGGCCCCGTGGGACGGGCAGCTGTGCCAGGGCGACGACGGAGGCGTGGAACGCGCGGAGGCCGACGACCGCCCCGCCGCGGAGGTCTCCGCCGGCATCGTGGCGGCCGACCCGTCGCCGGGCGAGGGCGACGGCGAGACTCCCGCGGACCCGGACGAAGGGTTCGCGGCCTTCGCCGCGGCCGTCCGCGACACCTGGCTGCAGGGCGACCGCGCCCGTCTGACCTCGTCCGGCCCGGTGCGCAGCTCACGGTTCGCCTGACGGCGGCCTGGTCCCCGGCGACTGTCGGACCCTTGCTCTAGGGTGCCCGCCATGGAGACCACGGACGCACGGCAGGTGCGGCTGGAGCCCTGGGCGCAGCGTGACTTCTGGCTGCTGCGCAGGACCAACAGCGTGAAGATGACGGAGTACTTGGGCGGCCCCGAGACCGAGGAGCAACTGCGCGCCCGGCACCAGCGCTATCTCGCCGTGCAACCGGGCGGGATGTACCGGATCACCCTGGCGCGGACCGGCGAGGCGGTCGGGTCCATCGGCTTCTGGGAACGGGAGTGGCGGGAGGGGACGGTGTGGGAGACCGGGTGGGGGGTGCTGCCCGAGTTCCAGGGACGGGGTCTTGCGGCACGGGCGGCCCGCGCGGTCATGGACGAGGCGAGGGCGGTGGGTACGCACCGGTATCTGCATGCCTTTCCCCGCGTCGACCACCAGGCATCGAACGCCGTGTGCCGGAAGGCGGGCTTCGACCTGCTCGGCCCGGTCGGCTTCGAGTACCCGAAGGGGCACTGGAGCCAGTCCAACGACTGGCGGATCGACCTCGGCCGGGGCGCGTGACGCGGCCCGCGCCGCCATGGCGGGCCGGAAGGCCTTCTAGGGGGTGTTTCGTAAGTCCCGCACAGCACCCACGGCGCCCGGCACGCTCCCCCAGGCTCTTCGAGCAGGGGGCACCCCCGCTCGCCGCACCGGCCGAAACCCCGAGTACGTCCAGTACGAGGGCTTTCGTCCGGCACGCCGAGAGCGCGCACCGGACACCGCGGGCACCGCACAGGACTTTCGAAACACCCCCTAGACGCCCTCCACCGGCTCCCCGGCCTGTGCCTGCACCTCGGCCTCGATATCGCCCCGCTGCCTTCCGTGCTCCTTCGCATAGGTGGCGACCTCGGCCTGCATGTCGCGGTCGAGGTCGCGCCAGGCCCGCCATGCGGTCTCGTAGGTGTCGGTCTGCTGCTTGGACCAGAGGGCGTCGGTGGGTGGGCCGTATTTCTCGCGCAGTTCGAGGGTCTTCGCGTGGGCCTCGTTCGCCGCACGCCGCATCTCCACGAGTTCTTCGAAGGTCTTCGCCACGGCCCCGGATACTAGGCTCGCACGTGGGGGCCCGGGTTCCGCGACCCGCTCGACGGGAGCGGAGATCGACCGGTCGGCCCTAGGGGGTGTTTCGAAAGTCCTGTGCGGTGCCCGCGGTGTCCGGTGCGCGCTCTCGGCGTTCCGGACGAAAGCCCTCGTACTGGACGGACTTGGGGTTTCGGCCGGTGCGGCGAGTGGGGGTGCCCCCTGCTCGAAGAGCCTGGGGGAGCGTGCCGGGCGCCGTGGGTGCTGTGCGGGACTTACGAAACACCCCCTAGAGCTGTCACGGGCATCGAGTCCATGCGTCGTCGCGCCTCGTCGGGCCGTACCACCGTGCGGCACCGCCCCCGCCCGGCCCGGGGACGCGTACGCGTACGCGTACGCCGTCGTGGCCCGGCCTGGCAGAGTGGGCCCGCGGTGAGGAGAGGCGGACCGGACGGACCGCTGGGAGCGGGCACGGCTGGCGCTGCCCGCCGCGGGGCTGCCCGCCGACGCCCCCACGGAAGGCCGCACCCTGGGAGGGGGTACGTGAGGGGGTACGTACAGCACGGTCGAGGAACCGTGCCTCGCTGACGGCACCCGCTACGTCCTGAAGATCCCCCCGCCGCGGCCCACCGCCCCAGCACTCGCCCATGAACGGGACCTCCTGGTGGGGGATGCGCAGTTCTGCGGCGTGGCGGCCTCCGTCGGATGCCGGTGCCGGTGCCGGTGCCGGTGCCGGTGCCGATGACGGCCGGGCCGGACGCGGCGCCCTGCTCGGCGTCATCAGGCAGGATCATCAGGCAGGACACGGATTTTCTGACGAGCCATCAGGAGGTGGGTGGCGCGGTGGACTTCCGCCCGCCCGCCTGCGGCTTGCCCCTACCGCAGCCACCTCTACCCGATCATGCTCATCGAGGTGGTGCCCCGGGTGCCGGGCGACGACCATGTGGCCCGGGCGCGCGCGGCCGTGACCCCGGCGCTCGAAGCCGCCCTCCGGGACCTTGCGCGGTCGCCGTCGGCGGCGGACTGCGCGCCGAGGGCCGGCACGGCGTATCGTGCGGGCCGGGAAGGGCCGGAAGGAGCGACATGGCGGGGCGGAACGGGCGTACGGTGCGTGACCTGCGCCGGGGCAATCGCACCGAGGTGTTGCGGCGGCTGTACTTCGACGGCCCCATGAGCCGTTTCGAACTGGGTCCCGCCACGGGGCTCAGCTCCGGTTCCATCAGCAACGTGGTGGCCGAACTGGTCGCCGACGGCCTGGTGGAGGAGGCCGGCAGCGTCGATTCCGACGGCGGCCGGCCGCGCACCCTGCTACGGGTCGCGCCCGGCAGCGGTCACATGATCGGCGTCGACGTCGGCGAGACCCGCGTCCGCGTCGAGCTGTTCGACCTGGCCCTCACCGAACTCGCCCGCGCCGACCGGCCGCTGGAGCACGAGCGGTACGACGTCGAGGTCGTCGTCGGTCACATCCGCGACGGCATCGCGGAGGTCCTGGCCACCGCGGGCACCGCCCCCGAAGGGCTCCTCGGCGTCGGCATCGGCGTGCCCGGCATCGTGGCCGGCACACCCGACCGGGGTGCCGTCGTGCACGGCCAGACCATCGGCTGGGACGGCGTCCCTCTGGAATCCCTGCTCCGTGCCACGTGCCGACTCCCTGACTCCGTCCCGTACTTCATCGACAACGGCGCGCGGACCCTGGGCCAGGCCGAGATGTGGTTCGGCGCCGGACGCGGCGCCCACAGCGCGGTCGTGGTCCTCATCGGCTCCGGCATCGGCGCCTGCCTCGTCACCGAGGAGGCGGGCAACGGCCGGGCCGTGGAGTGGGGCCATCTGACGGTACGGGTCAGGGGGCGCCGCTGCCGCTGCGGCGCTCTCGGCTGCCTGGAGGCGTACGCCGGCGCGGAGGCCCTTCTCGACCGCTGGCGAGAGCAGGGCGGCCGGCCGCCCGGGGACGCCGACGAGGAGACCGCGCTGACCGCCCTGCTCACCGCGGCCCGCCCGCCCGAGGGCACCGAGGCCGACCCGGTCGCGCTCGGCGTCCTGGAGGAGACCGCCGAGTACCTGGGCGCGGGCCTGTCCGACCTGATCAACCTCTTCCAGCCCGAGCGGATCCTCATCGGTGGCTGGGCGGGCCTCCAGCTCGGTTCGCGGTTCCTGCCCGCGGTGCGGCGGCACGCGGCGTCGTACGCCCTGCGCCACCCGGCCGAGCGGGTCTCCATCGGCCTCGGCAGGCTCGGCCCGGACGCCGTGACGGTCGGCGCGGCGATCCTGCCGCTCGCCGACTTCTTCGCCCGGGGCGGCCGACGCGCCGAGCCCACCGGCGAGGGCCCTTCCCCGGCATGGCGGGCAGCACTGCGGCAGCGAACGCCGCGCTGAGCACCGAGCCCGCCCGCTCCGTGGGGTGCGTGTGCGCCCGCCGCGTGGAGCGGAACCGTCGGGTGCCCGGCGGTGGCCGGACGGGCACGCCGCCGGGCCCGATGACGGCGGCGTGAGCCGCCGAACGGCGCCGGTCACGGCGGGCGCTGTCGGGGGGTGCCGCCCTCGGAGGCATCCGGCGCGGGGTGCGCGGACCACCGTGCGCCGCCCTCGGCCGCGCGTTATTTCGGACGGGCCCGCCGCGGACGGGATCCCGGTGCTTTCGGCGGCGGGCCGGCGGGCGTGTTTCGGTCGCGGCCCGCCGCGGTACTCGGGCCCTTTCGGTACGGGGCCGCGCGCCGCGCAGCCTCCGCGCAGAAGGGAGCGTGCGCCGTGACCGATCACCGGCACCCGGGTCCCGGCGAGAAGGCCGGTCCGGTCCCGCGGGACATGCCGGACCAGCAGGCACGCGAGGGCCGGGATCCGTGGGACCCCCGCTCCGCACGGGGCGGCGCCGCCGCCGAGGCCGAGGACGCCACCGACGTCCCCGACACGGATGAGGCGGGTACGGGCCGGCAGGGCACCCCGCGCTCGGGCGCCGTCCACCCCGAGCACCCCGTCCCGGACGAGCCCCCCGGCTGACCGCGACGCGCCCGGACGAGAGGCGCCGCAGACGCCCGGGCACATAAAGAGCCCCGACCGGACGGGGGAATCACGGTCGGGGCGGTCTGGGACGGGCCCGGCGGCGTCGCCCCGGTCCATAGCTTGTTCAACTAGAAACTATCGGTCGGCGCTCCGGAAAGCCGGGCCCCTGGAAGTGATCTCCCTCACAGGTCCCCCTCGCGGCGCCACCGCTGGGCCCGTCACAGGTCCCCCTCGCGGATCGCCTCCGTGTCCGGGGCCAGCGGGCTGTCGCCCAGCATCTCCAGCAGATGCGCCGGATCGCGGTAGACGGCGCAGGCCCCGGCCTCCTGCAGATCCGCTCGCGGAATTCCTCCGGACAGCAGACCGACGCAGGTCACCCCGGCCCGGGTGCCTGCCCGCATGTCCCACACCGTGTCCCCCACGAACACCGCCGACTCGGGCGGCACCCCGGCCAGTTCCAGCGCGTGCTCGACGGGCTCGGGCGCCGGTTTGCCGGCCTCCACGTCGTCCGCGCTCGCCGTCGCCGCGACGGCGGTGTCCGCCCCGATCGCCCGCCGCAGCGCCGACAGCTCATGCCCGCCCGCCGACGTGGCGAGCACGACGTTCCAGCCGTCGTGGTCCAGCCGCCGCAGCAGCCGCCCGGCGCCCTTCAACGGCGGCAGCCGCTCGAAGTACGTGGCGTACAGCGTCGTGTGCGCGGCGACGAGCCCGTCGACCTCGTCCCGGTCACGGCCGCCCAGGAGATGCGCGATCAGGTCCTCGGACGCCAGGCCCACCGCCCGGTGGATGGCGTGCATCGGCACCCGGTGACCGGCCTGCCGGAACGCCTCCCACCACGTGGTGACATGCAGATGATTGGTGTCGACGAGGGTGCCGTCCACGTCGAACACGGCCGCCCGTCCCATGCTTCCCAGCCTCCCTCACGCGTACGGGGCGGGTACCACGTCATGCGCCCGCCACACGCGCGGGCAGCGTGCGCTCCCGGGTCCAGGCCAGCACCTCGTCCGCGGTCCACGCGGTGATCACCCGCTCGGCGGGCACCCCGCACTCCTCCGCCCGCGCGCAGCCGTGGATCTGCCAGTCCAGCTGGCCGGGCGCGTGCGCGTCGGTGTCGATCGAGAACAGCACGCCCGCCCCCACCGCCCGCCGCAGCAGCCGCCGCGGGGGGTCCAGCCGCTCGGGCCTGCTGTTGATCTCCAGGGCCGTACCCGACTCCGCGCACGCGGCGAACACGGCATCCGCGTCGAACTCGGACTCGGGGCGCCCACGCCCAGTGACCAGCCGTCCCGTGCAGTGGCCGAGCACATCGGCCAGCGGGTTGCGGACGGCGGCGACCATGCGGCGGGTCATCGACCGGGCGTCCATACGGAGTCTGGAGTGGACCGACACCACCACCACGTCGAGCCGCTCAAGGAGCTCCGGCTCCTGGTCCAGCGACCCGTCCTCCAGGATGTCGCACTCGATGCCGGTGAGCAGCCGGAACGGTGCCCACCGTGCGTTCAACGCGGCGACCGCCTCCAACTGCTCGCGCAGCCGCTCCGCGGACAGCCCCCGGGCCACGGTGAGCCGGGGCGAATGGTCGGTGAGCGCCGCCCACTCGTGTCCGATGCGCGCCGCCGTCCTGCCCATCTCCTCGATCGGGCTGCCGCCGTCGGACCAGTCGGAGTGCAGATGGCAGTCGCCGCGCAGCAGCGCCCGCAGCCGCTCGCCGCCGCCCGCCGGCGAAGCCGCGCCCTCGTGCTCCAGCTTCTGCAGGTAGCCGGGGACCCGCCCCGCCAGTGCCTCCCGCACCACCTGGGCCGTCTTCGGGCCGACGCCCTTCAGCGACTCCAGGGAACCGGCGGCGGCGCGCGCGGCGACCTCGCCCTCGGGCAGTGCCGTCAGCATGGCGGCCGCGGTGCGGAAGGCCCGTACGCGATAGGTGGGGGCCTGGGCCCGCTCCAGCAGGAATGCGATCCGGTCCAGGGCCGCGACGGGATCCATCGGCACCTCCTTCCCCCAGCGTTGCCCACACGCCTGCGCGCCGCACGGCGAGCGTGTGCCGGGGCGCCGTCACCCGCCCGGACGAACGCCCGGGGGCGGGGCTTGTGGCCTTTCACACAGCGGCCAGGGGGGCGTGCGCGCGCCGCTCGGCCGCCGAGTCGCACGAACCGCTCTAGGCTCGATACATGACCGAAAGCGCAGCCCCGTACATTTCCCACCCGCGGATCGTGGTGCACGCGGTGCAGCCGGGTACGCCGCCGTTTCGTATCGTGGAGATCGACGGCGAGATGGTCGGCGAGGCGAAGTCGCTCACCCAGGTGCTGGAGTTCGCCGCGGACGCGGGCATCCCGGTCCACGACGTCGACGACCCCGACCTGGTCCGCTGGGTGGGCGGCGACAAGCTGACCTGGACGCTGCACTAGCCGCCGATTCCGCGCCGCGACCACGGCGGCGCCCGTCGGCCGCTCCGCCGGGCGCGAGGCGAGCCGCGATTTGCACGCCGGGGTGAGCCCCGGCACGGCGATACACCCCCACACCCCGCCGAAGGCCGCCGATCGGTGCGAGTGTGCATGTGGCACCTTTCCCGAGGGCACGTTGATCTCGCCGGGTGATCAACAGCCGCCCCGGCTCTTCCTCTTCGCTCTCGGGAGTCGTCGTGTTCCGTCGCCGTGTCCTGACCGCCGCCCTCGCCCTGGCCGCACCCCTCGCCGCCGCCCCGGCCCACGGCGCGGCCCGCACCGGGGACGTGTGCTTCTGGACCGAGCCAGGGCAGCACGGCGTCTCATGGTGCTACACACCACCGGGCTACACGGACGTGCCGGAGTTCCTGCACGACAAGGCCGTGTCCTTCCACTCCACCACCGACACCGCGGTGTACGCCATCGACTGGGCCCGGGACACCTGCTACTACCGCCTGATCCGCGGCCATGACCTGGCGGACAACTGGCCCTGGGGCGCCCGTCTCGACGGGGTCGCCGACACCACGATGGGCTGCGAGGCCGGCTGACCGTGCGACTGCCGCGCGCACTGTGCGCCGCCGCGCTGGCGGTCCTCGCACTCACGGGCTGCGCCACCACGGCGGCCGGGCCCGCCCGGCCCGCGCTGCCGGCCGGCGAACGGGCCCGTGACGACCTCATCGACACCGCCCAGCGCCTGCTCGTCGACCGGTGCCTGGCCAGGCAGGGGCTCACCCTCGGCCCGGACGGGCGGGACCCGCGGCTGGAGGGCGCTCTCTTCGGCCGCGGCCGGCCCGAACTGTCCGTGACGCTCGCCACCGGCTACACCGTCACGGCCCACACCGACGGCTGCCTGGCCGCCGCCCAGCGTGAGCTGTACGGCGACCAGCGGCGCTGGTTCCGCACCCGGGTCGTCGTGGACAACCTGCGGGCCGAGGCCCAGCAACGGATGAGGAACGACCCCGACTACCGCGCCGCGACCGCCCGTTGGGCCCGCTGCAGCGCCCCCGCGCGCGGCCCCCGCCCGCGGCGCCCCGACCCCGTCGTCGCCGAGCGCTGCGCCCGGCGCAGCGGCCTCGCCGCCCTCCGCGCCCGTCTGGAGCCGGCCCTGCTGGCCCGGGTGCGTGCCGAGCACCGCGGCCCCCTCACCACCTACCGGCAACTGCGCACCCGCGCACTGCGCCGCGCGGCGGACCTGTGCGCCACGCGGACCGTCCGGGCAACCGGACAGAAAGGCAGTACCACCTCGTGATCAGCGAGCGTTTCGCGCTCTCGGCCGCCGCTGTCCTCCTCGCCGTCGCCGGAGGGCTGGCCGTGGCCGCGCCGTCCGGCGCGGCCGACTGCCCGAGCGGCGACTTCTGCGTCTGGGAGCATGCGAACTTCGACGGACAGCGGGCCAACTGGTCCGGCGACGACGGCTGGTGGGAGAGCTGGATCGCCGACGCGGACTCCTCGTGGGCCAACCACGGCATCTCCGGCCCCGGCGTCAAGGACCACGTCCAGGTCTATGAGGACGCCTGGCAGGGCGGCGCCATGACCATCTGTCTCGCCCCGGGGGAGGAGGTCGGCTACAACGCCGTCGCCAACGACCGCGGCGACTCCCACACCTGGACCATGGGCTGCTGAGGCTTACCGCGCCCGCGCTCGCGCCGGCGACCGGAGCGGACGTGGCTTCGTCTGCTCCGGCCACCGGCCGGCCGTGGGCGGCCGGTCAGCCGACCGTCCACTTCTGGTTGGCGCCACCGGAGCACGACCAGATCTGCAGCCGGGTGCCGTTGGCGGAGTTGTTGTCCGTCACGTCCAGGCACTTGTCCGCCTGGGGGTTCACGATGTCGTGCGCGGCGGTGACGGTCCACTTCTGGTTGGGCCCGCCCGTGCAGTCCCACAACTGGACCTTCGAACCGTCGGCCGTGCCGTTGCCGACGACGTCCAGGCACTTGCCGAGCGCCCGCAGCGTGCCGTCCGAGGCCACCGTCCACTTCTGGGCGGCGGTGCCGTTGCAGTCGTACAGCTGGACGGGTGTGCCGTTGGCGGGGTTCGCCCCGGCCACGTCGGCGCACTTGCCCGCGAGCCCGGTGATCGGCACACCGGTGCCGCCGGTGCTGCCGCTCGTCGTCACCGTCACCGAGTCGACGACGAGTTGCTGCGGGAACACGGTGGAGCCGTCGGGGTCCCCCGGCCAGTAGCCGCCGACGGCGAGATTGAGGATCAGGAAGAACGGCTTGTCGAACACCCATGTCCTCCCGCCCAGATCGGCCGGCGTGCGCCGCTGGTAGACCGTGCCGTCCACACTCCATGTGATCGAGTCGGGCGCCCAGTCGACGGCGAAGGTGTGGAACGTGTCCGCGAAGGCCTGGCCGTTCGGCAGCGAGTACGCGGCACCGATGCCGCCCGAGCCGGAGTAGCCCGGGCCGTGAATGGTGCCGTGCACGGTCGAAGGCTCGTAGCCGACGTTTTCCATGACGTCGATCTCGCCCGAGTCCGGCCAGTTCACCGGAGTGCCGAGCATCCAGAACGCCGGCCACATGCCCTGCCCGCGCGGGATCTTCATCCGGGCCTCGACATGGCCGTACTGCGTCGTGAACTTCCCCGCCGTGTTCAGGCGGGCAGAGGTGTACTGACAGGTGCCGTACCAGCACTGGTAGCCCGCCGGGTTCTCACGGCGGGCCGTGATCACGAGGTGGCCCTGGCCGTCCAGCGCCGCGTTGCCGGTGCCCGGCGTGTAGTACTGCCGCTCGTGGTTGTTGACGTTGTCGCCGGTCTCGATCTGCCACTTGGAGGAGTCGACGGCCGCACCGGCGGGCCCGTCGAAGGTGTCGGAGAAGACGGTCGCGTCCGCCGCCTCGGGCGCCGCGTGCGCCGGGCCGGTGAAGGCCGACGCGGCGAGCACCGCCGAGAGCGCGGCGAGCAGACATCTGCGGAGCAGGCGCGGGGAGTCCATGACGTTCCCTTCCGTGCGGCCGCCCGGGTCGGGGCGGGCCACTGTGGTGGGGGGTGCCGGCGCGGCCGAGTGCGTCGACCGTGCCGGAAGGGTTCGCGGAGTGCCGATTCGCTTCTTGATTCAAGAGGTGAGATAAGGGGGCGTCAAGAGTCTGGTCCGGACCAAAGGCCGGACCGGTGGAGGCGGTTTCCCCTCGCGCGGAAGGGGAACTCCGGGCACCGGCCGCCCGCGCGGCGCCACTGGCCGGAGGCAGGGCGATGCTCGGATGACGTACCGGATATTCCCCAGCCGCTGGGGCGAAGGCGGTGAACCCGGGTACGACGCTCCGGGCCGCACGCGGCATTCTCCTGTGGCGGGCCGGCCCCACCGTGTTCTGGCTCGTCTCATCGGCACCGTCGGCACCCTGGAATGGGCCGTCGGGACGTCCGTCGCGCTCGTCGGCGCCGTCGTGGCACGGGCCGAGCGACGGGCGGTGGGCTCCCCGTGAACGGTGCTCGGCACCCTGACCGCCGTCCCCGCCCTGCCGCTCGCCGCTTCCCCCGCGTCGGCGCGGCCCCGGGGTTCGCCGGGGCCGTGGCGCGCTCCGTGAACGAGGCCGCGTCGGTCACCCCGCCCCACCGGACCGTGAGCGGCCTCCTGCTCGGACTGGTCCCCGCGACCCTCGCGGTGGGGCTGGCCGCGCTCGCCGTCCACCGCCCCGGACCGTTCGGCGAGCGCCCCCGGACGCTCCCGCTGCGCCGTCTGCAGCCCGGCCGCATCGGTGACTGTGTGGCCTGGCTCCTGGCGGGCGCGGCCCCGCTGGGGCGCTCGCCCCGCCGGGCATCCTGCCCGGCTGACCACCCGGGCCGCGCGGCACCGGCGTCCTCCGGGGGCACTCGCGGTGGCCGCTCAGTAGCATGTGGCGGGCAGGCTCTTTTCGATCGGGAGAGGAGCGGACCGTGCGCGACATCGCCGTCTTCACCGGCAGTGCCCACCCCCGGCTGGCGGCAGAGATCTGCGCGTACCTCGGCGTGCCCCTCAGCCCCGTCCGGATCAGCCGATTCGCCAACGACTGTCTGGAGGTCCAGCTCCAGGCCAACTGCCGTGAGCGGGACGTCTTCCTCGTGCAGCCGCTGACCGCCCCCGTGCAGGAGCACCTCGTCGAGCTGCTGCTGATGTGCGACGCGGCACGCGGTGCCTCCGCGGGCCGGATCACCGTCGTCATGCCGCACTACTCGTACGCCCGCTCGGACAAGAAGGACGCGCCGCGGATCTCCATCGGCGGGCGGCTGGTGGCCGACCTGCTGGTCACCGCCGGGGCCGGCCGGGTCCTGGCCATGACGCTGCACTCGCCGCAGGTGCACGGCTTCTTCTCGGTCCCGGTCGATCATCTGCACGCGCTGCAGGAGCTCGCCGCGCACTTCCGGCGGTACGACCTCTCGCAGGTCACCGTCGTGGCGCCCGACCTCGGCTACGCCAAGGAGGCCGCGGCCTTCGCGCGGATGATCGGGGCACAGGTGGCGGCGGGCGCCAAACAGCGGTTTCCGGACGACCGGGTGAGCATCAGCTCGGTCATCGGCGACATCGCCGGGCGGGATGTGATCGTGCTGGACGACGAGATCGCCAAGGGCAGCACGGTGCTCGAACTCCTGGAACGACTGCGGGAGTCGGGGCCTCGGTCGATTCGTGTCGCCTGTACCCACGGCCTGTTCGCCGCCGATGCCCTCAAGCGGCTGAGCGAGCAGCCGGACATCCTGGAGATCGTGTGCACCAACACGGTCCCGGTTCCGGCTGAGGAGCGTTCCGACAAGCTGCGGATCCTGTCCATCGCGCCTGCCCTGGCCGAGGCCGTGCGCCGCATTCACAACGGCGAATCCGTCAGCGCCCTGTTCGAGGAGCCCCGCAGCGCGGAGCCGGGCGAGGGGCGGCACGGCGGCAACCCGCCTCGTCTCTGAGATTGCTGTGAATTCGCGGGGCGTTTGAACACGGCCGGGTGCATCTGCGTACAGGGCGGGGGGATTTTCATGCCCGGCCCGGCACGACGTCTAGGAGTACTCCCGTGAGACGCAGCACGCGCAGACGCCCTACAGGCGCACGGCGCGCGACCTTCGCAGCGGTCGCGCTGATATTGGGCGGAGGGGGCCTGGTAGCCGTGAACGTCTACGCTTCGGCCACGGAAGGCTGGGGCGGCGACGCGAACCAGAGCGGCGACCAGGTCCTGTCGTCGCGCACCGTCACCATCGACTGCCCGGACGTGGGCCAGCAGCTGACCCACATGCCGAGCGTGGCGAAGCCCGCCGTCGACAAGGAGCTGGCGGCCCTCGACAAGCAGATCACCGAGGCGTACGCCCGGCTGGCCGAGACGCGCCAGGCGCAGACGGACGACCCCGGCTACGTCCAGAACGCGATCCTCGGGCCGCTCAAGGAGCGGCGGACCGCGGTGATCGACCGCATCAAGACCGCGTACCAGGGGGCGGGTGCCACCGCACCGTCCTCGATCGACGGCCTCGCCCCCTGCACCGGAGTGGCCGCCGATCCGGGGCAGAGCGCCGCAGGCGGCGGTCAGGGCGGCAACGGAGGCCAGAGCGGTGGCGGCCAGAAGGGCAACGGCGCCCAGGGCGGCGGGCAGCAGCAGGGGAACGGAGGACAGGGCAGTGGTGAGCAGGGCGGCGGCCGGGCCGCCAGCGGCCCCGTCGCCTCGGACTTCGTGGACATCAGGAGCGTGCAGCCGAACGCCCGGAAGCCCGCCCCGCAGGCCGGCGCCTCGACCGGTTCCTTCGTCACGAAGTGCGGTGTGAACGCCAACAAGAACCACAACACCGACAACGTGATCGTGGCGCCCGGTGTGAAGAACGGTGCGCACCACCTGCACGACTACGTCGGCAACCAGTCGAACGACGCCTTCGCGGACAACGACACGTTCGCGGCGGCCCGGACGAGCTGTCAGAACCAGGACGACAAGTCGTCGTACTACTGGCCGGTGCTGCGGGTGCAGGACGGCACGCAGGACTTCGACCAGAACGACGACGGCGGCGGCAAGGAAGGCAACGTCGGCCGGATCCTGGTCGCCAAGCGGGCCGAGATCACGTTCGTGGGCAGCCCGACGAGCCAGGTCGTGGCGATGCCGCGGTTCCTGCGCATCATCACCGGTGACGCCAAGGCGTTCACCAACGGCCCGGCGAACGCCAACGCCCACTGGAGCTGCACCGGCTTCGAGGACCGCCAGCTGACGGAGAAGTACCCGATCTGCCCGCAGGGCAGCAAGGTGGTGCGCACGTTCGCCTTCCAGAGCTGCTGGGACGGCCAGAACATCGACAGCGCCAACCACCGCACGCATGTGGCCTTCGCCGACGCGAGCGGCACCTGCCAGAACGGCTTCAAGGCGATCCCGCAGCTGACGATGCGTCTGGTCTACGACGTGCCGCAGCCGGTCATCGAGAACGGTCAGGTCAAGAACGCCTACGCGGTGGATGGTTTCCCCGAGCAGTTGCACAAGCCCGTCACGGACCACGACGACTTCATCAACGTCATGACGGACGGGCTGATGAACCAGGTGGTCGACTGCATCAACAGCGGCCGGCAGTGCGGCGGCGACACGGGCGGACAGCCGCAGGACACGCCCTCTCCCTCCGCATCCCCCTCGTCCGGCGGGAGCGGCGGGAACGGCGGGTCCGCCCCGGGGACCGGGTCCGGTGGCGGTCGGGGCGGTAACGGCCCCGGCGCCTCCACCGGCGGTGGGCAGACGGCGTCCCCGGCGGCCGGTGCGCAGGACACCGCGACGCCGGGGGCGGGCTCGGGCGGGGACCAGGGGGGCAAGGCGCCCAGGGTGTACGCGTCGCAATCGGCCGACCGGGGTGATGCCGCCGGGGCACCGCAGGGCGGCTCGGGCGGCTCCGGTCAGGGCAGCATCGGTGAGGCGGCGCAGCCCGGCCGGGCGCCGACCGCGGGCGGGTACGCCCCGTCCGCTCCGCCGCGGACCGAGCCGCAGGCGGTGTCGGGAGGACTGGCCGACACCGGCGCCCACCTGTGGCCCGCCGCGGCCGGCGCGCTTCTCGTGATCGCGGGCCTGGTGGTGCTGCGCCGTATGGCCCGCAGGTCCCACTGACGCCGCAGGCCGGACACGCACCGGAGTGAAGGCGACGGGACCGCCGGGTCCCGTCGCCTTCATCAGTTGGTCTCCAAGGACCCGGCGGCCTCCGGCCGGCTGAGGGCCTCCTCCAGCGACGTCCACGGCGGCAGCACATGTGCCAGCCCGGTGATACGCAGGATGCGCAGCGTCAGCGGATGGGTGCACACGAGGTGCAGCGTGCCGCCTCGCGCGAGGACACGCCCTCTGGCGCGGTACAGCAGGCGCAGCCCGGAGCAGTCGAAGAACTCCACCGGCCGCAGATCGATGACGATCCGCGGCTGCGGACGGGCCGTCGCGGAGTCCAGGAACGGCATGATCTCGAACGCCGCGACGACATCGATCTCACCGCGGAACTCGAGCACGGTGTGACCTCGGTTCCGGTGGACGCGCAGATGGCGGGTGAGCGGTGTGGGGCCGTGCTGCACGTGGACATCGCCTCCAACCGACTCCGCTGGCAGGGGCCGAGGCCACCGGGCCGGGCGACGCGTGCGCGAGCGTGTACACGTGCCGCCGGGCTCAAGTGAGCGCAAAACCGTTCCCCGCCCTGCAAGTTACCCTCGATGGAAGGAATTTGAGCATGTTCGATTGACATATGTCTTTGAAATAAGGGCCAGTTGCACCGCCGCCCGCGGCGCAGGCCGGCCTGGCGCGCGTGTCGTCCGCCGCACACCTCCCGCCGGTTGCACCGCGCGCCCGACGGGTGGCGATGCAGCGTTTTCCGTCACCACAGGGGAGGCCGACGTGCGGGGCGGACTCGCGCCGGTCGGGTGGAGGCAGCGCGAGCGGGGGATGTGGGCCGCCCGCCGCCGCGGCGAGTGGTACGCGGACGGGGGCGAGAACAGGGCCGCACCATCCGCCGGCTGCTGCTCGCCCCGCCCCAGGCCGAGCCCGGCCACCTCGCCCGGCTGCGGCTGGAGGACGTGCACATCACCGGCCGCCTGGACCTGGCCGAGGCCGATGCCGCCGGAACCCTGCGGTTGCGCACCTGCCGTTTCGAGCGGGCCCCGCACTTCGACGGCACGTCACTCGGCGCGCTGGAGCTGCGGGACCGCGAGCTGCCCGGGCTGTCGGCGGTGGGCGTGAGGGTCGGCTGGAAGTGGGAGACGACCCGCTGCCGTCTGGCGGGGCCTTCGGACCTGTACGGCGCCGGCATCGGCGGCCCCTGGACCTGACGGTCACCGAACTCGACGGCCGCGCCGACCTGCGGGACACCTCCGTGCGCGGCAGCGTCCTCCTCAAGGGAACCGTGAGCGCCGACGGGGTACGCACGGTGTTCCGCCGAGAGGTCGACGCCGCCCCGCCGAGCTGGCCCCGCCCCGAGAACTCCCTCCAGCCCCACCTCGACTTCCTGGTGGAGGACCTGGACGCGTCCGAGCTCAGGGC
Source organism: Streptomyces caeni (assembly GCF_042678285.1). Lineage (NCBI taxonomy): Bacteria > Bacillati > Actinomycetota > Actinomycetes > Kitasatosporales > Streptomycetaceae > Streptomyces > Streptomyces caeni. The sequence continues at coordinate 80,610 of NZ_JBHUDX010000001.1, read as the reverse complement.
GGCCGCTCTCGGGGGCCGCCCGCTGGACGCCAAGAACGCGCCCGGACCGTACGGGAAACTCGGCTGCGCCGATCCCGCGGGGCACTCCTTCACCCTGCGCCGTACGAGGAGCATCGCGCCGAAGCAGGGGTGAGGCGGTGTGAGGGCGCGCGGGGCGGCGCTCAGTCCCGGCCGCCCTTCGCGGCGGCCGGCCACACACCCGTCGAGCGTTCGATGGCCTTCGCCCCCGCGCGGTCCGCCACGCTGCGGGCGACGGCGAAGAGGGCGCCCTGCACGGCGGCGGCGAGCAGTATCTCTCCCCAGCCGCGGTCCCTGTCCAGCGCGTCGGGTGCGTCGTCCTCGTGGCGGAGCGCCTTCCAGGTCCTGCGGAAGGCGACCCCCGCGAGGGCTCCGCTCGCCCAGCCGAGGGCGAACCCCACGGGCTTGTAGACGAGTGGAATCTTCGGCTTGCTCTTCCTGTCCTTGGCCACGTCCCTCTCCGTTTCTCGTCTCTCGTGGTTCCGTGCCCGCTCGGGCCGTCCGGCGGCCGGAACCTCCTCGTCCGCCGGCACCGGTCCCGGCGGGGTGCCGTCACCGAACGGGCGCCCGCCGAGCCGCTCCCCGCCGTGGGAGGTGAGCCGGGCCGGCGAGGTTCGGACCGAGCGGCACGATGCCGGTCCGGTTGATGCCCGTGTGCACCGGTGGCACTGGGGGGACGGCCCCGGCCGCGACGGGGGACCACGGCGGGCCTGAAGGGCAGGTGCGCGACCGAGGGCGGATCATGCACGCGGATCGTCACCAAAGCCACCGGGTGGAGGCCCTGCAGGGTGAAAATCACAACTCACCCAGCGCCGGGCGGGGTGACGCTCAGCTCCCGGTCGGCTCCAGGACGAAGACGGGGATCTCCCGGTCGGTCTTCTTCTGGTAGTCGTCGTACGGCGGATACGCCGCGACCGCCCGCTCCCACCACGCCGCCTTCTCCTCGCCGGTCACCTCACGGGCCGTCATCTCCCGGCGCACCGGCCCGTCCTGGAGTTCCACCGTGGGATGGCGGGTGATGTTGTGGTACCAGACCGGGTGCCGGGGCGCTCCGCCCTGCGAGGCCACCACGGCGTACCGGCCCTCGTGCTCGACGCGCATCAGCGGTGTCTTGCGGATCTTGCCGCTCCTGGCGCCCAGGCTCGTCAGGATGACCACCGGGAGCCCGGTGTCACGGAGGGTCGTGCCCTCGGTACCGCCCGAGCTCTCGTACAACTCGACCTGTTCGCGGACCCACTGCGTCGGGCTGGGTTCGTACTCGCCCTCAAGAGGCATGGCATTTTGTCCCATCGTCGCGTACGACTGCTGTTCTCGTCGGTGCGGGGGTGTCCCGCGGTCCCGGCCGCGGGCGGCCCGCTTCATGATTCAACACCAGCCGTTGCGCCGTTCATCCTCACCACGCGCCGCGGCCGGGGGCCAGGACCGGCCAGCTGCTTCTCGGGGCGGGGGCAGCGTTTGCGTCATACCGGCCCCGTCGTCATCCGCACCGCCAGCGCCGCGATCACCACGCTGGAGGCGAGCGCCGTCACCAGGCGCCCGCGCGGTCCGGTCAGCGCGCGGCCGAGCAGTGCGCCGCCGCCGGCCAGCGTCAGCTGCCAGCTCGCCGACGCCGCGAAGGCCGCGAGGACGAAGGCGCCCTGCTCCAGTGGTCGTACGGCGCCGGTGGTGCGGCCGCCCAGCACCAGGGCGGTGAAGTAGACGACGGTGGTCGGATTGAGCAGCGTGATGCCCAGCAGCCCGAGGTAGGCCCGCGCCGGGCCTGACGGCGCCGCGCGGGTCGTGGCGCCGGTCGCGGGGGAGCGGTACCGGCGAAGGGCGGCGGCCGCGCCGGCCACCGCGATGGCGATCAGCACGAGCGCGGACAGCAGGCGCAGCGGCACCAGCACCGGCTGCAGCACGGCGGCGAGCGCCGTGCCGCCCACGGCCGCCACCAGGGCGTAGACCCCGTCCGCGGTGGCGACGCCCAGCGCGGCGCAGGCCCCGGTGCGCAGGGACGTACGGGCGGTGAGGGAGAGGAGATGGGCCGAGACCGCTCCGACGGGCACGGCGATGCCGTAGCCCGCGAGCAGCCCCGCCACGACCGCGGCGGTCACGATCGGGGCAGGCCGGGCCTCCGGTGGTGGCCGGGCTGCTGCTGGACCCGCAGGGGACGAACATCGGCGCAGGTCGGCAGCAGGAAGGCTTCGGTGATCGGCATGCGCCGATCCTGGAGGGGAGGGCGGGTACGAGGCAAGCGGATTACGGTGGCCGCGGCGTGACCCCGCGGCGTGTGCGCGACGTCTGGGGCGGCAGATGCCTTCAGCGGTCGATGTCTTCAGCGGTCGATGTCTTCGACGGTCCGGGGCGGCGGCCGGACGACGGTGTTCCGCCATATCCGGCATCCGGCGGAACTGGCCGAACTTCGGGTGGTTCTGTAGATGCCTGGGGCATCTAATTGGTGATCGGCAAGAGCGAATCTTCGCGTGCGAGGTCATTCATGACGAAACCCGGTACGGCCATGTCAGAACCCGTCGCCTTCCCGCAGAACCGCACCTGCCCCTACCACCCACCCGCCGCCTACGACCCCTTGCGCACGGAACGGCCCCTGACCAGGGTCACCCTGTACGACGGGCGCGACGTCTGGCTGGTCACCGGGCACTCCGCAGCCCGTGATCTGCTGGCCGATCCCCGGCTGTCCTCCGACCGGAGCCGGCCCGCGTTCCCGGCGACCACCGAACGGTTCGCCGCCGTCCGCGACCGAAGGGTGGCGCTGCTCGGCGCGGACGACCCCGCCCACCACACACAGCGCCGCATGCTGGTTCCCACCTTCACCCTCAAGCGGGCCACCGCGCTGCGCCCGCGCATTCAGGAGACCGTCGACAGGCTCCTCGACGCCATGGAGGCCGAGGGCCCGCCCGCCGAGCTGGTGAGCGCCTTCGCGCTGCCGCTGCCGTCGATGGTGATCTGCACGCTGCTCGGCGTCCCCTACGCCGATCACGAGTTCTTCGAGGAGCAGTCGCGCAGGCTGCTGCGCGGCCCGGCACCGGCCGACACCGAGGACGCCCGCAACCGGCTGGACGCCTACCTCGGGGAGCTGATCGACCGCAAGAGCGAGGAGCCGGGCGACGGGCTGCTCGACGAGCTCATCCGGGAGCAGGTGCGGGAGGGAGGGCTGGACCGGGCCGAGCTGGTCTCCCTGGCCACGCTCCTGCTGATCGCCGGGCACGAGACGACGGCCAACATGATCTCCCTCGGCACGTTCACCCTGCTCCGGCATCCCGAACGGCTCGCTGAGCTGCGCGCCGATCCGGGCCTGATGTCCGCGGCGGTCGAGGAACTGCTGCGCTTCCTGTCCATCGTGGACGGTCTGCTGCGGGTGGCCACCGAGGACATCGACATCGCGGGCACGACCATCCGGGCCGGCGAGGGCGTCCTCTTCTCCACCTCCGTCATCAACCGCGACACCGCCGCCTACCGCGAGCCCGACGCCCTGGACTGGCACCGGCCGGCCCGCCACCATGTCGCCTTCGGGTTCGGCATCCACCAGTGCCTCGGACAGAACCTGGCCCGGGCCGAGATGGAGATCGCCTTGCGTTCCCTCGTCGTACGGCTGCCCGGTCTGCGGCTGGCCGCCCCGGCGGACGAGATCCCCTTCAAACCCGGAGACACGATCCAGGGGATGCTGGAACTCCCCGTGACCTGGTAAGAGGCTGGGCCCATGACCGGCGACATCTCCATTTCCATCTCCATCGACAAGGACGTCTGCATCGGAGCGGGGCAGTGCGCCCTCACCGCGCCCGGCGTCTTCACCCAGGACGACGACGGCTACAGCGAACTGCTGCCCGGCGGGCAGGAGGGCGGCGGCGACCCGCTGGTGCGGGAGGCCGCACGGGCCTGCCCGGTGGGCGCCATCACCGTCACCGAGGACGAACGGTGAGGGGGGCACGGTGAAGGAGGAGCGGCTGCCTAGGCGGCACGTCATGCGCCGAGGACGGCGAGATCGAGCTGCCGCAGCCGCACCGGGTCGGCGATCGCCTCGTAAGAGGTGACCCCGCCGTTCCCCACCGTCACCCTCAGCACCAGATGCAGCCGCCCGCGCGGGGCCACGACCACACCCGCGGTCCCGTCCACCAGCGCCACCCCGGCGAACCGTGCACCAGTGCCACTCCGGCGAACCGTGCACGCCGGCGGAGCATGAGCTGCCCGCCTGCCCGCCTGCCCGCCTGCCCGCCTGCCCGCCTGCCTGCCCTGCTCTACCGGTAGGCCGCCAGCAGCAGCCCGGCGGCCCTGCCCGCCTGCTCGGCGGGCTCCGTGGTGCCCTCTATGCCCCCGGTCACCATGGCGCCCTCGGCCAGCAGATACAGCTGGTCGGCGAGGGGTGCGGGCAGCCCCGCGTCGGCCACCAGGCCGGCCAGGTACGCCTTGAACGCCTGCTTGTGGGCGCGGACCTGGGCCAGCACCCGTGGTGAGGTGGCGCCCAGCTCGCCGTAGGAGTTGATCCAGGCGCAGCCGCGGAAGTCGGGTTCGCCGAACCACTGGCGCAGCCGGTCGAACACGGCCAGGATCCGCTCCACGGGGTCCGCGTGCCGGTCCACATGGTCGGCCAGTTGCTGCCGCCAGCGCACGTCACGCCGCTCCAGATAGGCCTCGACCAGATGTTCCTTGGCGGGGAACAGCTGGTACAGCCGCTTGAGCGACACCCCGGACGTGCTGCGTATGTCGTCCATCCCGACGGTCTGGATGCCGCGGCCGTAGAACAGCCGCTCCGCGGCGTCCAGCGCCCGGTCGCGGGCGAGTCCGCTGTCCATGTGCGCGCCCCTCCTGGGCATCCTCGACGGGGAGAACCGGCGTTCTCTACGGTAGCAGCCGTGCGGCGGGAGCACGCTCGCCGCCGTCCGCCGATTCGTCGAGGCCGCGGTTCACCAGGGGGTGTTTCGGTACGAGGGCTTCCGGCCGGCACGCCGAGAGAGCGCTCCCCCGCTCTCGGCCCCGCTCGACCGGGGACCCCCACGACGCCGCTCCTCGACGGGCAAACGTTGCCTGCCGGGGCACTAGGGTGCACACGTGACCGAACAAGCCTCCCGGCCCTTCCTCTACGTCGTCGTCTGCGCCGCCGGGGTCGCCCGGGACGTCGGCACGCTGATCACGGCCGCCCAGGAGCGCGGCTGGGAGGTGGGCGTCATCGCCACGCCGCTCGCCCTGCGCTTCCTCGACACGGCGGCGGTCGAGGCGCAGACGGGCCGCCCGATCCGTTCCGCCTGGCGCCTCCCCGGCGATCCGCGGCCGTTCCCGGACCCGGACGCGGTCGTCGTGGCCCCGGCCACCTTCAACACCCTCAACAAGTGGGCCGCGGGCATCTCCGACACCCTCGCGCTGGGCACCCTGTGCGAGGCGTACGGGCTCGGCGTCCCGATCGCCGTCCTGCCCTGCGTGAACGAGGCGCTGGCGGCCCACCCCGCCTACCGCGCCGGCCTCGAACGGCTGAGCGGCATGGGTGTCCGCTTCGCCGACCCGTACGCCGGGAACGCGGGTGAGGGCGGTACCCACCCCGCGTTCGGCTGGGAGCGGGTCCTGGAGCTGCTTCCGCCGCGTATGTGACGGAGCGTCCCCGCCCCGGTCCGACGCTCTACTGTCGTGCCATGACCGCAGACCGCATCGCGCCGGCCGTTCGCGACCACGGGGGCGACGGACCGCCCCTGCTGCTCCTGCACGGCGCGGGGCGCACGCTCGCCGACTGGGCTGCCGTCGCACCCCTCCTCGTGGCGCGCCACCGGGTGCTGGCCGTCGATCTGCGGGGCCACGGCCGCTCCCCCTCCGGACCGTGGCACCTGCCCGAGGTGCTCGGCGACATCGAGGAGGTCCTCTCGGCCCACGGGATGCCGGGCGCCCTTCCCGTCGGGCACGCAGCCGGCGGCCTCCTCGCCGTGCTGTACGCACTGGAGCACCCGGACTCCACCCCCGGCGCCGTGGACCTCGACGGGTTCGGCTGGGGAGGACCCGAGCGGTACGTGGGCCTCGATCCGCGCCGTGTAGCACAACACCTGGCCCGGACCAAGGAGTTGAGCGCCGAGAGCCTCGGGCGGGAGCTGCCCGCCGACGGACTCAGGGACCTGCTCGCCGAGCAGCGCGCGATGTCCGACCACCTGGGCATCCCCTACGAACTCCTGGAGGCCGGCGCGCTGCGCTCCGTGCGGGAGCGGAACGACGGGGTCCTGGAGATGCGGCCCGGACGGGAGCACGGCCGGCAGATGCTCGCGGCCGTCGACGCGCTCGACCCCTTCGCCCTGTTCCGTGCGATGCCCTCGCCCCTGCTGCTGGGCCGGGCCCGGCGGCCCGCGCCGCCCGTCCCCGGCTCGGACGGTGCCGATGCGATGGCGGCCGCCGGCGCCCAGGGGCTCGCCCGCGAACTGGCCGCACTGGCCGGGGAGCAGCCCGGGGTGGCGGTCGTGGAGATCGACGCCACGCACGCGATGCTGCTGGAGAACCCCAGGGCGGTCGCGGACGCGGTCCTCGCCTTCACCTCGCTCGCCTTTTCGAACGGCAACTCCTCCGGTGCGGCGCGGCCGGAGGAATTCCCGGGGTGAGAGAGCGGGACGGACCCGGAATTCCCGGCATCGTGACGCCCTTATTGACTCTCCGTCGAACGGGCGGTGCGCACCGGGAAAAGCAAAGTGAGGAAGTCTCTTGTTCGGCCTCGGCGACCTGTGCAAAGGTGTCACCGACGGCACACGGATCATTACTTTTCGCCGTGGCACATAAGGGCGTTGTCCTTCTCCGCGCGCTTCGGAAGAGCTGATCCGGGTCGGTGAACGACATACCGGGCGGCCCTCCCGAGACCACCTCCCCCCGCGTGCTGCCGGCCGAGCTGTGCCCCTGTTGGTGTGTACGAAGAACTGCCGTGGGCTTTGGAGGAACGTGGACGTGAAAGACGGGGTCCCGCAGAATTCCCCCACCCCCCTTCCCGCGTACGACGCGACGGATGAAGAGCTCGCCGCCGAACTGAAGAAGTCCGGCGGCAGGAGACCCGTACACCACCCGGTCGGCGAACTGCTCGACCGGCATTGGGAGGCCGCGTTCTCCTATGCCCGGCTGTGCACGGACGGGGCGCATCCCGCGGGAATGCTCACCACTGCGGCGTTCACCCGGCTCTTCGAGGAATCCGCGAGGCAGGGCGGACCGACGGCCGCATGGCGGCCCCAGATCCTCGTCACGGTACGGCGGCTGGCGGCGGAGTGGGACTCCGACCACCGGCGTACGCTTCTGCACCCCGAACTCCGGTCCCACCCGGGCGGTGGCGGGCGTGCCGCGGCACGGCTGCTGCCGCCCGAGAACCGGCGACTGGTGTCACGCGCCTTCCAGCGGCTGACCGAGCCCGCCCGCTGTCTGCTGTGGCACGCCGAGGTCGAGCGGGAGGAACTCGCGGCTCCCGCCGCCCTGTTGGGGATCGAGACGGCCGAGGCGGAGATCAGGCTGGAGCGGGCACGTGAACTGCTGCGGGCGGTCTGCCTCGACGTGCACCGAGAGTTCGCGCCCGACGAGGAGTGCCGTCGCTACGCGCGCCTGCTGGACGTGTCACTGCACCGGGGTGACAGCGTTCTCGATCCCGACCTGCGCCGTCATATGGACGGCTGCATCCACTGCCATCACACCGCCGAGCAGTTGGAGGGCTTCCACCAGCGGCTTCCGCTCCTCCTCGCGGAGGGGGTGCTCGGCTGGGGGGCACAGGCGTACCTCGCCACCAAGACCCCACGGACCGAGGCGGTTCGGACGGCGAAGGAGCCCATGGCCGTACCCGCCGGAGGGGAGCCGCTGATCGACCCGGCCGATGTGCGGCAGGAGCTCCCGGCCGCCGGGCCCCGGGCGCCGGTCGACTCGACCGAACCGAGCCGCTCTTCTCCCGCCCCGGTGGCCGTGACCATTCCCTCGGGCGGCCGCCGCCGTGCCCCGCGTGCCGCCCCGGGTGCCTCCGGCCCCCGTTCCACCGCCGCTCACAAGGCCCCCCGGCGCCCCTCGCCGCACCGGCGTCGACTGACCCTCGCCGTGGCGACGGTGAGCGCGCTCGTCCTGATCCCGCTGGCCCTGTGGTCCGGCGCCCGGTCGGGTGGGGACGGCCGGTCCCGCACGGGTGCACCGTCCGGTGAGCCCCGTCCGGGAGCGAAGGAGAGCGGCTCCGGATCGCCCTCCTGGGTGGGCGCCGCCGCGGACGTGCCCACCGGGGCCTTCGAGGGCCGACTTCGCAACCAGGGCAGCGGGCTCTGCATCGGGCTCGACGCGAAGACGGCCGTCGCAACCGCGGAGGCCGTGCTCGTCTCCTGCACCTCGTCGATGACCCAGCAGTGGGCCTACGAGGCCGACGGCCTGCTGCGCAGCGTCGCCGCCCCCGACCTGTGCCTCGACTCCCACCTCGGCTACTCCGTCCAACTCACCCCGTGCGCCGGGCAGTCGCAGCCGGAGACCAGGAACGTCCGGTACGACTTCACCCTCCAGGGCGCGCTCGTCCCACGCTGGGACCAGGATCTGGCCCTGACTCCCGCCTCCTCGGCCCGGGGTGCCGGACTCGTGCTCAAGCCCCGCACCGAGGACGACACCCAGCGCTGGCTCGCCGACACCTCGAACACCCTGCGGATGCAGTCCGTGAACTGGGGGACCACGGCCGAGTCCGCGACCCCGGAGCCCCGCGCCACCGGGTCGCACGGCACCTCCTCCCGGGGGACTGGAAACGGGTCACGGCCCACCACGTCCTCACCCTCCCCGCATCCGCCCGGCACCTGCTCGTCCTCGTACTGCCCACCGAACGGCCAGGGCGGGTACGGCGGCGGGGGCGGGTACGGCGGCCAGGGCGGGTACGGCGGCGGGGGCGGGTACGACGGATATGGCGGCTACGGCGGCTGGGGCGGATACGGCGGCGGGCAGTACGACGCCGACGGCGGCCGGCGCTGACCCCGGCCGGCCGCGCTCACCACTGCGTGCCCGGGAGATCCACTGCGACAGGCCCGTGGAACGTGACCTGCATCTCGTTCCGCGGAGCGGTCCGCGATGGATTCCCTTGCCCGGCCGTCTTCTTCCGGTACCGCTCTTCCCTGCATCTGACCTGGGGGTATTTACGGGTAAGTACCCTCGGGGTACGGTGAAGGGCATGCCAGCCCTCAACGTGGAGTTCAGTGATCGGGAGCTAGAGGACCTGCGGCAGATCGCCAAGGAGCGAGGTACGTCGATGAAGGCCCTGGTGCGTGAGGCCGCCGCCGCCGACATCGCGCGGCACCGGGCCCTGCAGGAAGGTGCCGACGCCTTCCGGCGGTTCTTCGCCACGCACGCGGAGGAGTTCGCGGCCGCCTTCCCCGATGACGAGCCATCCGCCACGAGCGAGGGGCGGGGCGCCTGACCCGATGCCCTCCGCCCTCCATATCGACGTGCCCTGGCTGCTCCAGCGCCACGAAGAGGTACTGCCCGACCAGCCGGTCGTCAACGACTTCTCCGCACTAGTCGCCGCCGTCGCCCGCCACCGCGTGGACCCGCCCCGCCTCGGGGTGGACTCCGACCCGGCCTGGCGCGCCGCCGCCCTGCTGCACACACTCGCGCTGCTCAAGCCGCTGCCGTCGGCGAACGCGCGCTTCGCCTGTGCCACCGCGGTCGCCTACATGTTCGTCAGCGGCGTCGGTATCGACCCGCCGTACGGCGCCCTGGTCGATCTCACCCGCGACCTGATCTCGGGCAAGACCGATGTCTATGGCGCCGCCGACCGGCTGAGGTCCTGGCAGATCTGAACCCGCACGGCCGCGGCGCGCCGCGGCCGTGCGAGGCCGTGCGGGCGGTTCACACAGGGCGTATGACATCTCGAACGCGGTACGAATGCGCGGAAGCCGGCGTCCAGGCCGGAGCCCTTTTTCACACGGTGCCGATGTTCTCCAAGTGCCTTGTTGGGCCTCAGTGACCTGTGCAAGGGTTGCCTCCCGCCCGTGGGCGGGGCCGGGTCCGAATCGCCGCTCGCTGTTCCGGGCTGTCGGCGAGCTCAAAAGGCTCATCCGCCGGCGGCCGCCGGGTGTGCCTCACCCGTGCCTTCTCCCGGCGCTCCCCGACGAAAAGGTCCACACCAATCCGGCCCCATTCGGTGAACAACTCCTTGTGCCGCCTTGCGCCTTGGAAGGAAACCGCTCAGTGCACACCCCCCACCCCCCGCGTCCGCCCTACCCCCCTCGTACGGGCACGGCCCCCGAGGAATCCGACGAAAGTCTTGCCACGCGCCTCAGAGGCAGGCCCGCGGGCGAGGTAACCAAGCCCGTCGCCCTGCTCATGGCCCGGCACTGGCAGCCGGCGTACGACTACGCGGTCATCTGCCTCGCCTCCTCGTCGAGCGTCGCCTCCATGGTCACCGCCACCGCCTTCCACCGGACACTCGGCCGGCTCCAGGGCGCCGGGTCCGGGACCGCGTTGCGGCCCCGGCTCCTCGTGGCGGTGCGGGACACCGCGCGGGAGTGGTCTGCCGAGGAACGGATATCCGGCGTCCTGCCGGAGCTGAGGAAGCCTGCGGGCGGTCGCGGTATGCGCGCGGCGAAGCTTCCGACGCCCGAGAACCGCGGCCTCGCCGAACGGTCTTTCCAGGCACTGCCCGGACTCGCCCAATGCCTGCTGTGGCACACCGAGGTCGAGGCCGAGCCCATATCCGTTCCCGCCGTTTTGCTGGGCATGGACGCCGAGACCGCGGCAGCCACCCTGGAGCAGGCGCGCGAGCAATTCCGGGCGGGTTGTGTGCGCGCACATCGGGAACTCGCACCCAGCGACGAATGCCGTTACCACAACCGGCTTCTCGACATCCCCATTCGCCGGGGCGGCGCCCTGCTGCCGGACGTTCAGCGGCATCTCCTGGAGTGCGGCCACTGCCGCTTCGCCGCCGAGCAACTCAGTCGTGTCGAGGACGGGCTGGGCGGACTGCTTACCGAGGCGGTCCTCGGCTGGGGTGCCCGGCGCTACCTCGAATCCCGTCCGGGCCGCACCCCGTACGGCGCCCGCGGCCGGGACGAGCCGGGCTCCGGCACCGGACGCCGGGGCGGCGGCGGTCGCCACCGGCTGCTCACACAGATCCCCTCACCGGGCCGTCGCCTCCTGGCACTGGAGCGCAACACCAAGGCGCTGCTGACCGGTGCAGGCATCGCGACGGCGGCCGTCCTCGCGACGCTCCTCGTCCCCGGCGTGTGGGCGGACGACGACGGTACCGACCCGCTCGCCTCGACCAGCGCCGACGGCGGCCGTGCGGTCCTCTCGCCCGGCCCCGGTGGGCAGCCACCACAGGGCCCCTCCTCGCCCTCCGGCACGGCGGGCGTGCCCACGGCCCCGCAGCAGACGAGGCTGCGCAACGTCGCCGCGGACCTCTGCCTCGACATCCGCGGCACCGTGCGGTCCGGGGCGGGTACCCGCCTCGCGACATGCTCGTGGGCGTGGACCCAGCAGTGGTCGTACGAGAGCGACGGCCTGCTGCGCAGTGTCGCCGACCCCGGACTGTGCCTCGGCTCCCACTCCGCCGACGGAGCCGTCGAGCTCGCCCCGTGCACCGACGCGGACCAGGCGCACGCCGCTGATGTGCGCTACGACCTCACCGTGCGGGGCGATGTGCTGCCGCGGTGGAACGAGGGCCTCGCCGTGGCGCCCGCGGGCACCACCCCGGACGCCGTCGTCGTCGAAGCACGCGATGGCTCCGACACCCAGCGGTGGGCGGCCGACGGGCAGTCGGCCACCCACCAGTCGCTGTCCGCCGGGACGGCCGGGGCGTCGAGCACACCGGTCGTCCAGCCGCGGCGAGCCGCGATTGCGCCGGTACCGGCGGAGCGGAGGCGGGAGGGGCGGACGGAGGCGACCGGCCGCCAGGCGGTCACCGTCTGAGGTGCCGTCAGGAGACGATGTCCCGCGGCTCCTTCCCGGCCACGAAGTCGGCCGCGTTCTGCACCGCGGCAAGAGCGATGCGCACGAGGGTCTCGCGGGTGACCCCGGCGACGTGCGGGGACAGCACCACGTTCGGGGCCTTCAGCAGCCGGAGGGCCGGGGTGGGGGGTTCGGGGTCGAAGACGTCGATCCCCGCACCGGCCAGCGCACCCCTCTCCAGAGCGTCCGCGAGGGCGTCCTGGTCGATCAGGGCACCCCGCGCCGTGTTGATCACGAACGCGGTCGGCTTCAGGAGCGCCAGCCGCTCGGCGTTCAGCAGATGCCGGGTCGCCTCCGTCAGCGGCGCGTGCAGGGTCACGTAGTCCGACGCGCGCAGCAGTTCGTCGAGCCCGACGTACCGGGCGCCGCCGAGGCGTGCCTCGGTCTCGGCGGCCACCCGCTCGGGGCCCGTGTACAGGACGGCCATGTCGAAGACCACGGCGCGGCGCGCGACCTCCTCGCCGATGTGGCCGAGTCCCACGATGCCCAGGGTCTTGCCGGACAGCTCGGTGATGGACTGCTGCAGCCGCGGCAGCGCCCAGTCGGCGTCCACGAGCGCGGTGTGCGCCGGCACCAGCTGCTTGGCGAGGGCCAACATCAGCGCGAAGGTCTGTTCGGCCACGTTCTGCTTCTCGGCGCCGCTGGAACCGATGTTGCACACGGGGACGTTCCGGGCGCGGGCCGCGTCCAGGTCGACGTAGTCGAAGCCGTGGCTCGCGCACTGGATCAGCTTCAGGTCCGGTGCCGCGGCGATGTGCTCCGCGGTGACGGGGCCGAGGCCCGTGACGATGACCTGCGCCGCGCGCAGTGCCGCCGGATCCTCGTCGGCGCTCTCCACCACCGTTACCTCGGCCTCGCCGGGGAAGAGGGTGGCGAGGGCGGCCCCGGCCGCGCGGCCCCCGACGTGCGGTGAGACGACGGCGAGGACGTTCGTGGTGTCGGTCATGCGGTTTCCTCGATCAGGTCGGCGGGGCCGACGGTGGCGGGGCCGGCGTGTCCGGACAGGGCGAGTGTGAGGTCGAACTCGGCGAGCAGACAGCGGATGAGGTGCTCGACGCCCGGCTGCCCGTCGAGCCCGAGCGCGTACGCGTACGGGCGTCCCACGAACACCGCCCGCGCCCCCAGCGCGAGTGCCTTGAAGATGTCGTCCCCGGTGCGGATCCCGCTGTCGAACAGCACGGTGAGCCGGTCCCCGACGGCCTCGGCCACCCGCGGCAGCGCGTCCGCCGCCGCCACGGAACCGGCCACCTGCCGGCCGCCGTGGTTGGAGACCACCACGCCGTCCATCCCGGCGTCCACGGCCCTGCGGGCGTCGTCCGGGTGCAGGATGCCCTTCAGCACGATCGGCCCGTCCCAGTTCTCCCGCAGGAACGCCAGGTCCGGCCAGGTCTTCGCGGGATCCGCGAACATGTTGACGAAGTGCAGCACGGCGGCGTTGGGGTCCTCGTGCACCGGCTTCGCCAGGCCCGCCTGGAACGCCGGGTCGGTGAAGTAGTTGGCGGTGCCCACCCCGTGCAGGAACGGCAGATACGCCTGGTCGAGGTCGCGTGGACGCCAGGCCAGCAGCGGGGTGTCCAGGGTGACGACCAGGGCCGTGAAACCGGCCGTCTTCGCCCGGGCGAGGAAGCTGCGGGTGACCTCGCGGTCCCTGGCCCAGTACAGCTGGAACCAGCGTTCCCCGTCGCCGGAGGCCTCCGCCACCTGCTCCAACGGCGTGCTGGAGGCCGAGGACAGGATGTACGGCACACCCTGCGCCGCGGCCGCGCGCGCCGCCCCCGGCTCCGCGTCCGGATGCATGATCGACAGGACGCCGATGGGCGCCAGCGCCAGCGGGGCGGGCAGCCGGCTCCCCAGCACCTCGACGGACAGGTCCCGCTCGTGCACGTCCCGCAGCATGCGCGGGACGATCCGGCGCCGCTCAAGCGCGGCCCGGTTGGCGCGCGCGGTACTGCCGGAGCCCGCGCTGCCCGCCACATAGCCGACGGGGCCGGGTCCGAGCCGCTGTTCGGCGAGATCCTCCAGCCGGGTCGGATCGGTGGGCAGCCGCGGCACGGCGCCCGTCATGCCGTTCAGATAGATCTCGTACTGGAAGTCCGCCCAGTGCTTCGTCATCCCGTACGTCCCGCCTCTCGTCCCTGAGACCGCGCTGTACGCGACGATCCTTGCGACGGTGACAAGACCCGTCCACCGTGGTGCGCACACCGCGCGGCTGGAATCATCACCCTGTGATGAACCAGCCCTCTCCGGTCCGGGCCCGGATCCGGCAGCAGCTCGCCGCCGACCCGCGGGTGGTGGAGGCGGTCGTGGCCGCCGTCCACGCGCAGGTGCCGGTGTACGCCGCGCTCGACGGCAGCCGGCTGCCGGAGGTACGGGCCATCGCCGCCTGGGGCGTGGACCGGCTGCTGCACCTGTGGGCCACCGACGGCACATGGGATGCCGCCGATCTGCGCAGGGTTCGCGGCATCGCGGCGGCCCGCGCGGCGGACGGCCGGCCCGTACAGGCGGTGCTGCGCGCCTATCGGGTCGCGGCGACCGTCCTCACCGACGAGGTCGCCGCCCGCGCCTCCGGTCTCACGGCGGCGGACGGACTGGCGCTCGCCCGGATGCTGGTGACGGCGCTGGACACGCTCTCTGAGGAGATGGCCGCGGCGTACGCGGCGACCACGGAGGACCTCGCCGGGGACCGCGACCGGGCGCTGCGGCTGCTGCTCGACGACCTGATCGCGGGCCGGCACGCCTCGGCGGGCGCGCTGACGGACCGGTCGGCCCGGCTGGGCGTCCACCTGCCGGAGCCGTACTGCCTGCTGGTGGCCGAGCCGGTGGCCGGCGGCGGTCCCGACATGTCGTACGAGGCCGCCGCGGGACTGCTCGGCGCGCTCGGCGACGGAGGTACGGCACTGTCGACGGTCCGCGGCTCCCGCGCCGTGCTGCTGCTTCCCGCGACGGCCACCGGCCGGGCTCCGGCCCTCCTCGGCGCGCGGGGCTGGCGGGGCTGCGCGATCACGGGGGAGGGCCTGGACCGGGTCGCCGTCGCCCACCGCCTCGCCGCCGACGCCCTGGACACCGCACCCGCCCACGCCCACCGTCCCGGCCGTCTCCTCACCGACGCGGACGCGCACGTCCTCGCCCTGCTCACCGGGCGTCCGGCCGCCACCGCGGACCACATCGCCCGCCTCGTCCTCGGCCCGCTGACCGATCCGGAGCAGCGGCATCTGCTGGAGGCCCTGTCCGCGTACATCGACGCCGGCTCGGCGACGGCGGCCGCCCGTGTGCTGCACCTGCATCCGCAGTCCTTGCGCTACCGGCTGCGCCGCGTTTGGGCCCTGACGTCCCGCGATCCACGCGATCCGTGGCAGCGACTGACACTGGAGGTGGCCCGCACGATCCGGCCGTGAGCGGCCACGCATCCACGCGGGGACGTGCCGATCGCCGACAGCGGTCGCCGGGGCCTACACGTATCCCGGCGGGGGGCCGATGCGGGCCACGGCCCGGGCCGGGGCGCCATCCGCTCCGGGCAGGTGCAGGGGGAACAGATACACCTCCACCGGGCGGCCCGCCCGCTGGGCCGCGAGAACCTGGTCGAGGCCGGTGAGGTTCTCGGTGATCACGCCGCCCGCGCCGCACAGCACACGATGGGCGGGGCGGTCCGGGTCACCCGTCTGGTCCACGCTCAGGGCGTCCACCCCGAGCGTGCGGACCCGCGCGTTGACGACCGACTGCGCGGCCTGTGGCGTCAGCCAGGGATGGGCCAGGTAGGCGTCGGTACCCCAGTACGCCGACCAGCCGGTGGCCACCAGCAGGATCGCGCCCGGCTGGAGCCACAGCAGACTCAGTGCGGGAGCCAGCAGGTCCGGCGTGATCGGCGCCCGGGCGGGCAGGCCGCGGACGTCCGCCACCACCGCGGGACCCGTGAACCGCTCCAGCGGCAGCGCGTCCAGCGCGGGCCACGAGGAGTCGACGTGGTACGGCGCGTCCACATGCGTCCCGGACTGCGAGGCCAGATGCAGGCTGAGCACGTTGACCCCGTCCGTGGCCACCCGGAGCGCCCGTTCCACGTCGACCTGCGGGTCTCCGGGATACACGGGCATTCCGGAGACCAAGGGCACGGACAGGTCGAGCCAGTACTCCATCAGGCGCCCCCGGGGAGGAGCCGCACCGGCGCCGGGCGCAGGACGGCGCGGTCGAGGACGCGGGGCGCGTGCGGGGAGTACCGGCCGCGCCGGGTGCAGAAGCCGAGCATCATCACGACCATCCACGGAGTGGTACAGGTGCTGATCATCGTCGCAAAGGAGGAGATCGACCGCATCGGATTCACCCCGGACGGCCGAAGACGACGCGCGCGGGCGGCGACTGTGCGGACCGCACACGCCGGCGGTGTCCCGCTCCGAATCGACGCCGGGTGGATCCCAGCGGACGATGAAAGTGCCGTCGGTCGGCAGATGCCGTCACCGGCGTCATCGGCGGGCGTGCGCGCGCCCCGTCATGCTTGACATACAGGGCAAGCGGGGTCACCGGTGCGCCGCTCCCCGGGCCCGTAGGACATCCGGGGAGCGGACCCCTCGGCCTCGGCCGGGCGGATCACTTCGGCGTACCGGCACCCGGCGCTCCGGCTGGAACCGGCCCCCTGGACGGACGAGACCCGCTGACAAGAACGACAACGAGGGGCGACGAGGAGGGAGAGTCCCCATGGCACGTCCGGTCGGTATCGACCTCGGTACCACGAACTCGGTGGTCGCGGTCCTGGAGGGCGGCGAGCCCACCGTCATCACCAACACCGAGGGCGCCCGTACCACGCCGTCGGTCGTGGCCTTCGCCAAGAACGGCGAGGTGCTGGTCGGTGAGGTCGCCAAGCGGCAGGCGGTGACCAACGTCGAGCGCACCGCGCGCTCCGTCAAGCGCCACATCGGCGACCAGCAGTGGCGCTTCCCGGAGACCGGCAGCATCGACGGCAAGAGGTACACCGCACAGGAGATCTCCGCGCGCGTGCTGCAGAAGCTCAAGCGGGACGCGGAAACCTACCTGGGCGAGGACGTGACCGACGCGGTGATCACCGTGCCCGCGTACTTCGACGACGTCCAGCGGCAGGCCACCAAGGAGGCCGGGGAGATCGCCGGGCTGAACGTCCTGCGGATCATCAACGAGCCGACGGCGGCCGCGCTGGCGTACGGACTCGACAAGGAGAACGACCAGACGGTGCTGGTCTTCGACCTCGGCGGCGGCACCTTCGACGTGTCGCTGCTGGAGATGGGCGAGGGCGTCATCGAGGTCAAGGCCACCAACGGCGACACCCGCCTCGGCGGCGACGACTGGGATCAGCGGATCGTCGACCACCTGGTCAAGCAGTTCAAGAACGGGTACGGCGTCGACCTGTCCCAGGACAAGATGGCGGTGCAGCGGCTGCGCGAGGCCGCCGAGAAGGCCAAGATCGAGCTGTCGAGTTCGTCCGAGACGACGATCAACCTGCCCTACATCACGGCGTCGTCGCAGGGCCCGCTGCACCTGGACGAGAAGCTGACGCGCGCCCAGTTCCAGCAGCTGACCGCGGACCTGCTGGAGCGCTGCAGAAAGCCGTTCCACCAGGCCGTCAAGGACGCCGGGATCAAGGTGTCCGACATCGACCATGTGATCCTCGTGGGCGGTTCGACCCGCATGCCCGCGGTGACCGAACTGGTGCGGGACCTGACCGGCAAGGATCCGCACAAGGGCGTCAACCCCGACGAGGTGGTGGCCGTGGGCGCCTCGCTGCAGGCCGGTGTGCTCAAGGGCGAGGTCAAGGACGTCCTGCTGCTCGACGTCACGCCGCTGTCGCTCGGCATCGAGACCAAGGGCGGCGTCATGACCAAACTGATCGAGCGCAACACCACGATTCCCACGAGGCGTTCGGAGGTCTTCACCACCGCCGAGGACAGCCAGCCGTCGGTGACCGTGCAGGTCTACCAGGGCGAGCGGGAGATCGCGGCGTACAACAAGAAGCTCGGCATGTTCGAACTGACCGGTCTGCCGCCCGCCCCGCGCGGGGTGCCGCAGATCGAGGTGACGTTCGACATCGACGCCAACGGCATCATGCACGTCTCCGCCAAGGACCTGGGCACCGGCAAGGAGCAGAAGATGACCGTCACCGGCGGCTCCGCGCTGCCGAAGGACGACATCGACCGCATGGTCCGCGAGGCCGAGCAGCACGCGGAGGAGGACCGCAGGCGGCGGGAGGCGGCCGAGACCCGCAACCAGGCCGAACAGTTCGTCTACCAGACCGAGAAACTCATCGGAGACAGCGGGGAGAAGATCCCCGGCGATCTGCGGAGCGAGACCGAGCGTGCCGTCGGCGAACTGAAGGAGACCCTCAAGGGCGAGGACACCGCGGCGGTCCGGCGGGCCATGGAAGCGGCGACGGCCGCGGCCCAGAAGATGGGCACCGCCCTGTACGAGCAGGCGCGCACCGAGGGCGCCACGGCGTCGCAGGGCGCGGCCGGCCAGGGCGCCCGGGACGAGGAGGAGGTCGTGGACGCCGAGATCGTGGACGACGACGGTACGTCACGGACGGGCTGACCATGGACCGGATCCAGCCGCAGAGTACGGCGCTGCGGCGTCTGCTCGACGAGCGCACGGGCGACCTGCAGCGGGTGAAGGCCGAGTACGACAACTACCGCAAGCAGGTGCGGCGTGACCGCATGGCGGTGCGCGAGATCGCGGCGGAGAACGTGCTGCGGGCGCTGCTGCCGGTGCTGGACGCCGTCGAGGCGGCCCGTCGGCAGGAGGCGATGACATCCGGCCTGAAGGCCGTCGCCGAGGTCCTGGAGGCCCAGTTGGGCTCGCTGGGACTGGAGGCGTTCGGCGAGGAGGGCGAGCCCTTCGACCCCGCCCGGCACGAGGCCGTGACCCATGTGGTCTCGCCGGACGCGACCCGTCTGACGTGCACCGGGATACTCGGTCCCGGGTACCGGGTGGGCGAGCGGCTGCTGCGTCCCGCGCGCGTCACGGTCACCGGCCCGCCCCCGTCCGGCGGGGCCGGGGAGGGGGAGCGGACCGGAGAAGCGGACCGCGGCGGCCGAGGATGCCGCGAGGAGACCGGCCGGCCGACGTGAGGCGCCGCGTGGGCCGGTGAGGGAGAGGGCGGTACCGCCGGGACCGGCTCACTCCTCCGGGGCCGGGGCGTGCTCGGGCTCGGCGTCCGGCCCCTGCGCCCGCACGCGCCGCACATCCTCCAGCGACTCGCGCAGCTCCGTCAGCCACTCGTCGGTGTGCCGGTGCACCAGGCGCACGCACCAGGCGAGTGCGTCGCTGCGGCTGCGGGCCGCACCGCCGGCGACGAGCGTGTCCAGCACCTGGCGCTCGGGCTGGCGCAGCCGGGTCATCACGGGCGCCGCGACATGGGTGAACAGGGCGCGTTCGCCGCCGCATTCCACCGCCCACGAGACCTTGCTGCGGAACCGGTGCTCCGCCTCCCGAGCCACCGCGACGCGGTCCTCACGGGTGCGTTCGCGGAACTCCCGCGTCCTGGCCCGCACGGCCGCCTCCTTCTCGCCGGCGGAGGCACCCTCGGCGAGCCGCGGCTCGGGGATGCGGCCGACGACCGTGATCTCCTCCCTGTCGACGGTGACCTCCACCAGACTCTCGAACAGGTCGTCGGGAAGACGCCTGGCGAACCACCCGCGCAGTCTCTCGTGGCGCTCTGAAGTAATCATGTAATGACGATTACTCCGCCGCTCGGCAAAGGCAAGGGCTCCCGCGGGAGTTCGCCCCACAGCTGAAGACAGCGCTTACCGCGTCAGGTAACCGGGACGTTTCAGGCCGATTACCGAACCGCGTGAATCCGGCCAGTCGGCGACTGTGGACGATCGCCGACCGTGCGGTTGCGGGTGACGGTCGTTCGAGGTCCGTGACTTCACGCCACTGATTCAATACTCAAAGTTACCGAAACGTGGAGGGTCGATGTGAGTTTCGTGCGCGGACTCGGCAGACTCCCGCTCGCCGAACCGGCAACCGACCGGACCGGCTTCGGCCCACGTACGACCGGAACCGGACCGTGTCCCGACACACGAGCGGAAGGATGCACACAATGCCGAACGCCGCGCGCTGGGCAGCGACCCTCACCCTGACGGCCACCGCCGTCTGCGGTCCCCTCACCGGATCCGCGCTCGCCGCCCCGCACACCGCCGCCTCCGGGCTCTACGCCCCCTCGGCGTTCGTCATGACCGTGGGCCACGGCGAATACGCCGCCCTCGCCACCCCGGAGCGCGCGGTCACCCTGAACTGCGCCCCGACCGCCTCCGGAACCCATCCGGACCCCGTCGGCGCCTGCGCCGAACTCAAGGGCGCCGGCGGGGACCTCGACGCTCTCCCGGTCAGGATCGGCGCCCTGTGCACCAAGCAGTACGCCCCCGTGGTCGTCACGGTCGACGGCGTCTGGCAGGGCCAACGCGTCTCCTACGAGCGCACCTTCGCCAACGAGTGCGTGAAGAACTCCTACGGGAGTGCCGTACTCACCTTCTGAGAGCCCGGGATCGCGAGGCCCCCGTGGGTGTCGAGGGGGTCGTGGCTGGGGAGCGCGAGCCCTGTCACGGGCGCCACGCGATCTCGCA
>NZ_JBHUDX010000001.1:19472-60106 GCF_042678285.1 Streptomyces caeni | reverse complement strand
ATCACCATCCGCCCGTGACGCGCCGACGCCTCGCTGAGCGGTGCTCAAAGTCGTATACCGCGGTACGGACCTCATCGGCGGCTGCTCGCCCTTCAGAGGCCGCCGGCCGGCGAGGGGCCACGGCCCTTTACCATGGCAGCCGTCCCGCTCCCGGCCCGCGTGGATCCGTCCCGCCTCCCCGCACGGAAAGCAGCACATGACCGCCACGCCCTCGTGCCTCCTGACCACCCCCGAGCCGCCGAGCGGACCCGTAGACGTCCGGCTGGTCGTGACCGACATGGACGGCACGCTCCTGGACGGCGCCGGGCGCATCCCCGAGAACCTGTGGCCCCTCCTGGCGCGCCTGCGGGAGCGCGGAGTGCTCTTCAGCCCGGCCAGCGGCCGCCAGTACGCCACGCTCGCCGGGCAGTTCGCCGACGCGGCCGACGGCATGGTCTTCGTCGCCGAGAACGGCACCTATGTCGTACGCGACGGCGTGGAACTCAGCTCCGACCCGCTGGACCGCGCGACCGCCGCCCGCGTCGTCGGCACCACCCGGCGGCTCGCGGCCGGCGGTGTGGACGTCGGAGCGGTCCTGTGCGGAAAGAAGTCGGCCTATGTGGAGCGGGCCGACGCGGCCTTCCTCGCCGAGGCGGGGAAGTACTACACCCTGCTGCGCACCGTCGAGGACCTCACCGCGGTCGACGACGAGTTCCTCAAGGTGGCCCTCTTCGACTTCGGGCCCGTCGAACGGACCACCGCGCCCGCCCTGGAGCCGCTCGCCTCGACCCACCAGGTCGTCGTCTCGGGCGAGCACTGGGCCGACATCATGAACGCCACCGCCAACAAGGGCGCCGCGGTCCGCAGGCTCCAGCAGGACCTCGGGATCACGCCCGCGCAGACCGTGGTGTTCGGCGACTACCTCAACGACCTGGAGATGCTCGACGTGGCCGAGTGGTCCTTCGCCATGACCAACGCCCACCCGGAGGTGATCCGGCGCGCCCGCTACCTGGCGCCGCCCAACACCGAGCACGGCGTCCTGCGCACGCTGGCCCGCATGATGGACCTGCCCACCCCCTGATCCATGGCGTGCCCGGGGCCGCCGAGCGGCGCGCTCACAGATCGTTGACCAGCACGGCCGCACCCTCGAAGCGCCCGGCCTTCAGATCGCCGAGGGCCCGCCCGGCCTGCGACAGGGGATACGTGTGCGTCGTCGCCCGTACGCCGTAGCGGGCCACGAGGTCCAGGAACTCCCGGCCGTCCTCGCGGGTGTTCGAGGTGACGCTGCGCAGCTCCTTCTCGTAGAACAGCTCGCTCTCGTAGTGCAGGGCCGGGACGTCGCTGAGGTGGATGCCCGCGACGGACAGCACGCCGCCCCGGTCGAGCGCCCGCAGCGCCACCGGCACGAGGTCACCGACGGGCGCGAACAGGATCGCCGCGTCCAGCGGCTCCGGCGGCAGGTCGTAGGCGCCGCCCGCCGACGCGCACCCCAACTCCAGCGCGAGCCGCCGCGACGCCTCGTCCCGGGTCAGGACGTGCACGGTGGCGCCCTGCGCCAACGCGACCTGCGCGCACAGATGGGCGCTGCCGCCGAACCCGTACAGCCCCAGGCGCCCACCCGGCGGCAGCGACGTCCGCCGCAGCGCCCGGTAACCGATGATCCCGGCGCACAGCAACGGTGCCAGCGCGACGTCGTCCACATCCACGGGCAGCCGGTAGGCGAAGGCGGCCGGCACGGTCGTGTACTCGGCGTATCCGCCGTCGGCGTCCCAGCCGGTGTACTCGGAGGCAGGGCACAGGTTCTCGGCCCCCCGCGCGCAGTACCGGCAGACACCGTCGGTGCGGCGCAGCCACGCGACCCCCACCCTGTCGCCGGCCGTCCACCCGCGCACATCAGCCCCCATGCCGGCCACCGCGCCCACCACCTCGTGCCCGGGCGTCACCCCGGGCCGGTGCACCGGCAGATCGCCCTCGGCGACATGCAGATCCGTACGGCACACACCGCACGCCCGCACCCGCACCAGCAACTCGTCCGGCCCCGGTACGGGGACGGGCCTCTCCACGAACCGCAGTGGTTCGCGCTCGACGGGACCCGGCCGGTCCACCACCCATGCGTGCATGCCCGCGCCCCGTCCCGTCGACGACCGTCCGCCTCCCAGTGTCGGACATCACCGGCCGCCCCGCGTGCCAGGGTCCGCACGACGGCAACCACGCCGGGTCCGGCGGTCTTCCTCCTGTCGTGGCCGCCTCGCTCCCGGGCGGCCGCCCCCACGGTTCGGGCGCCCGAGAGAGGACGCATGCTCCGCATCCACTTCACACCGCAGGATCTGCAGAACACCCGCCTGGCCCGGCGGCCTGATCCGCTGTGGGAACCCGTCTGCGCCACCTGCCGCCTGGAGACCGGACAGGGGCCGCTGGAATTCGGGCGCCGGCGGCGCTCCGTGCGCACGGCAACTCGCCCGGGACCCGCGCGCGGGCCACGTGCTGCGCCCCCTGCGCGACCTGATCCCCAGGCCGGCCGCATCCCGGACTTCCTCACCGGGCCGGTCACGGGAGAGGGCCTGGACGCCGGACTCGACCCGGTACGCCGCACGCCCCGCGCCCGGTTGGCACACGAGCTGACCCTGCTGGCGTCCTCCCGGCCCGTCCCCGGCCGGGCCGCCGCGCTCGGCGGACCCGGCGGGGAGGGTCTCGCATCCCTGACGAACGCACTCGGCCGCTCCTTCCGGCCCCTGCTGGAACCGCACTGGGCCCATGTCCGCGCCGCCGTCGGCAACGACGTCGCGCTGCGCTCCCACCGTGCCCCCTCGGCCTGTGCCTCCCGACAGCACGGGCGCCCGGTCCGCGACCGGAGCGGTGGCCGGGGCGTGGCATGATCGGAGCCATGCCTGAACGTGTTGTGGCCGCCTGCGACGGGGCTTCGAAGGGGAACCCCGGACCTGCCGGATGGGCCTGGGTGGTCGCCGGCGACGACGAGGTCCCGAGCCGCTGGGAGGCCGGCCCGCTGGGCCGGGCGACCAACAACGTCGCCGAACTGACCGCGCTGGAGCGCCTGCTGAGCGCCGTCGACCCGGGGGTCGCGCTGGAGATCCGGATGGACTCCCAGTACGCGATGAAGGCCGTCACCACCTGGCTGCCCAACTGGAAGCGCAACGGCTGGAAGAACGCCGCGGGCAAGCCCGTCGCCAACCAGGACCTGGTCGTGCGCATCGACGCGCTGCTGGACGGCCGAGAGGTCGAGTTCCGCTACGTCCCGGCGCACCAGGCCGACGGCGACCGCCTCAACGACTTCGCGGACCGCGCCGCCAGCCAGGCGGCCACCGTCCAGGAACCGGCGGGCAGCGCGTACGGCTCC
Source organism: Streptomyces caeni (assembly GCF_042678285.1). NCBI lineage: Bacteria > Bacillati > Actinomycetota > Actinomycetes > Kitasatosporales > Streptomycetaceae > Streptomyces > Streptomyces caeni. Next base: position 56,772 of record NZ_JBHUDX010000001.1, on the reverse strand, counting down.
CCGGAGCCGCCGTCGTCCCCGCAGCCGCGCGCCTCCGCCTCGTCCCGCCGCGGCGCCCCCGCCCGGAAGAGCGCCTCCGCCCGCACGATCAAGGCGAAGTTCCCGGGCCGCTGCGTCTGCGGGCGTCCCTACGCGGCAGGCGACCCCATCGCCAAGAACGCCCAGGGCTGGGGCCACCCCGAGTGCCGCACGGCGGCAGACGACTAGGGGGTGTTTCGGAAGTCCTGTGCGGTGTCCGCGGTGTCCGGTGCGTGCTCTCGGTGTGCCGGACGAAAGCCCTCGTACTGGACGTACTCGGGGTTTCGGCCGGTGCGGCGAGTGGGGGTGCCCCCTGCTCGAAGAGTTTGGGGGAGCGTGCCGGGCGCCGTGGGTGCTGTGCGGGACTTTCGAAACACCCCCCAGGACCGCCCCCGCGGCGTGGGCCGCCGCCCCCGTCCGTCCCTCTTGGTGAACGGCCATTCACCCGCTATGGTGAATGGCCGTTCACCTCCTTTGCGTCCCGCCGGTCCGCCGTTCCGCGGGTCCGCCGTCCCCCACCGTCCTACCCGCTGGAGCGACCATGGCCCCGATATCCGGTTCGTCCGACCGGTCCGCCGCACCCGCAGGGACGGGCGGACCGGCCGGACGAACCGGAGTGCGGGACCGGCTGGCGGTCCCGGTACTGGCCTTCGGCGGGATCCTCATGGCCGTGATGCAGACGGTCGTCGTCCCGCTGCTGCCCGACCTGCCCCGCCTCACCGGTGCCTCCGCGGGCGCCGTCTCCTGGATGGTCACCGCCACGCTGCTGTCCGGAGCGGTGCTGACCCCGGTGCTGGGACGGGCGGGCGACATGTACGGCAAGCGGCGCGTGCTGCTGGCCGCCCTCGCGCTGATGACGCTGGGCTCGGCGTTGTGCGCGCTCTCGTCCGACATCGGGGTGCTCATCACAGCACGGGCCCTGCAGGGCGCGGCCGCCGCGGTCGTCCCGCTGTCGATCAGCATCCTGCGTGACGAACTGCCCCCCGAGCGCACCGGCTCGGCGGTCGCGCTCATGAGTTCCACGGTCGGCATCGGTGCGGCGCTCGGCCTGCCGCTGGCCGCGCTCGTCGTGCAGTACGCGAACTGGCACGTCATGTTCTGGGCGACCAGCGCCATCGGCGCCGTCGGTCTGCTGCTGGCCTGGTGGGCGGTGCGCGAGTCACCCGTCCGCCACCCGGGCCGCTTCGACGTGCTGGGCGCGCTGGGGCTCGCCGCCGGGCTGGTCTGCCTGTTGCTGGGTGTCTCCCAGGGCGGCCAGTGGGGATGGACAAGCCCGCCGATCCTGGGCCTGTTCACGGCCTGCGCAGTGGTCCTGGTGCTGTGGTGGCGGCAGCAACTGCGTGCCGGGCGGCCCCTCGTCGACCTGCGGCTGGCGGCCCGTCCACGTGTCGCGCTGCCCCACCTCACCGCCCTCCTGCTCGGCTTCGCCTTCTACGCCAACTCCCTCGTGACGGCACAACTGGTCCAGGCCCCGGTGGCCACCGGCTACGGACTCGGCCTGTCCATCGTGGCCAGCGGTCTGTGTCTGCTGCCCGGCGGGGTGATCATGCTGCTGTTCTCGCCGCTCTCCGCCCGGATCTCGGCGGCCCGCGGTCCGCGCGTCACGCTCGCCCTCGGCGCGGCCGTCCTCACCCTCGGCTACGCCGTGCGCATCGCGGACAGCCGCCATCTGTGGATGATCATTCTCGGTGCGTCGATCGTGGCGACCGGGACGACCCTCGGTTATTCGGCGCTGCCCACGCTGATCCTGCGCGCCGTACCGGCCGGGCAGACCGCCTCCGCGAACGGCGTGAACGTCCTCATGCGCACCATCGGCCAGGCCACCTGCAGCGCCGCCGTCGCCGCGGTCCTGGTCCACCACACCAGCCTCGTCGCGGGCGCCCCCGTACCCACACTGCACGGCTATCTGCTGACGTTCGCGATGGCGGGTACGGTCGCCCTGGTGGCCTGTGCCACCGCCCTCGCCATCCCCGGCGACCGGGTCCCCGGCGCCGCCGACCGGGCCGGCGGGCGTACGAAAGCGTCCCACGACGAGGCACTGGAAGGAGCGTGAGCGCCGTGATCCCGCCGCGCGCCGGCGTCCCCACGGGCCGCCAGCCCGGACCGGCTCCCGAACCCGGGCGGGCGCCTGGACCGGCTCCCGAACCCGGGCGGGCGCCTGGACCGGCTCCGGCCCCGGAGCCGTCGCCCGCCGAGCGGTCTCCGGCCGCCGACACCGAGACGACCAGGGCCTCGGCGCGCCGGGACGCCGAGACGACCAAGGCAGGCATCCTGCGTGCCGCGCGCCATCTCCTCGCCCGGCACGCCCACGCGGACATCACCCTCAAGGCGGTCGCCGACCTGGCCGGGGTCAGCCCCCCGCTGATCCTCAAGTACTTCGGCACCAAGGACACGCTCTTCTCCCAGGTCATGTCCTTCGAGGCGGACGCCACCGCACTTCTGGACGCTCCGCTAGCGGACCTGGGCCGCCACATGGTCCGCCATGTGCTGGTGAGTCAGACCGAACAGGGCGCGGACCCCCTGCTGCGCATCGTGTTCGCGCCGCTGCACGGCGAGCAGGGCGACATCCTGCGCGCCAACTTCCGGACCCAGGTCAGTGACCGTCTCGCCGTGCGCCTGAACGGCCCCGACGCCGGACTGCGCGCGGAACTCGCGGTGGGCACCCTGCTGGGCCTGGGGGTGATGTTCGGCATCGCACGCGGGACACATCTGCGTGCCGCGGACCTCGGCGACATCGTCGAACGGTACGCACCGTCGGTCCAGGCGTACCTGACGCCCTGATGCGGGTCAGCCCACGTCCCGCGGCCGGAACTGGATGCTGATCCGGGGCCCGGTCGCCCGTGTGCTCTTGGGGACCGCGTGCTCCCACGTCCGCTGGCATGAACCGCCCATCACGATCAGGTCGCCGTGCCCGAGCGGGCGGCGGATCGTCTCCCCGCCGCCGCGCGGCCGCAGCGCCAGATCGCGGGGAGCGCCCACCGAGAGGATGGCGACCATCGTGTCCTCGCGCGCGCCCCGGCCGATCCGGTCCCCGTGCCAGGCGACGCTGTCCCGTCCGTCCCGGTAGTAGCAGAGCCCGGCCGTGACGAAGGGTTCGCCCAGTTCCTTCGCGTAGTGGGCCGACAGGGCCTCGCGCGCCTCCCCGAGGACAGGGTGCGGCAGCGGTTCGCCCGCGCGGTAGGAGGCGAGCAGCCGAGGCACGTCGACCACCTGCTCGTACATGTGCCGCCGCTCGGCGCGCCAGGGCACCTCGGCGGCCAGCTTCTCGAACAGCGCATCGGCCCCGCTCAGCCAGCCCGGCAGCAGATCGATCCAGGCCCCGGCGCCCAGCCGGGTGCGCCGGGGCCCGTCGAGCGGACCGAGCCGGAGGTCGTCGGTCTGGTCGAAAAGGGAGCCCTGGAGATGCACGCCCATGCCAGGGATCGTACCCCGTTGTTCGAAAATGTGTTCTGTTTGTCGGATGGATGCGTGCCCCCTGTCCGGCGGCGTTCGTCAACTCCTTTGCTGCGAAGCAACCTTGAGGCTGAAGGTGGCGTCGTGATCGACAGCCGGCGAGTGGTACGGCCGACCGTCGGATGGGCTCCGGGGTATGTGCGCGGGGTGCTACACGCTCCGTGTGTGCATATCGCGCACACGTGTGCGCACAGGTGTTCGCGTCTCACGTGTGCGCATATACGCGGAGTGCGTAGCCGGGCGTGAGCCGTGCCTGCGTCAGGGACCAGGGCCGCCCGACCACAGCCTCAGGCGGCGGGTCCCGGGGTCAGTGCTCCTTCTGCGGCGTCAGCTCACTGGGCCGTACGACCACATGTCCCTCGCCCTCCAGCTTCAGCTGGACGGCCTCACCCGAACCGCCCCGCAGCATCGACCCGATGGACTGCGACCGGTGCAGCGAGGTGTGCAGCCGGGCTGTCCAGCCCACCACGGCGTCGGTGTCGACGTACACCGGCTGCTGCGGCGAGACGGGTATGACGAGCGGATTGCCCTCGCAGGTCAGCCCCAGTTTGCCGGTCCCGGTGAACACGCTGTTGAAGATGCCGCCGCCCGTGATGCCCGCACCCTTCACCGTCCTGATCGTGTACGCCAGGGTCGCATCGAAGCACAGCACGTTGCGCCCGTTGACGGTGAACTCGTCGCCCGACACCTCCACGATGAAGCAGTTCTGCGCCTCGTGCGCGAACCACGCCTCGCCCTGTCCGCGCACGGCCATCAGCGGCAGTCCCTCGCCGGTGACCGCCCGCTTGAGCATCCCGCCCACACCCTGGCCCTTGCGCTCGAACTGCAGGTTCCCCCGGTAGGCGACCATCGCCCCCTGCCGCGCGAACATCTCGCCGTTCACGACGTACCGGATCGACTTGGCGTTCTGCACGGACATGCCCGGCCCGGCGGTCGGCTGCACCACGTGGTCACTGGAAAAGAGGTCACCCTTCATGGGCGCATCCTGTCCCGGAGGATCGGGCTCCGCCAAGATCGCCGATGTCCTGAATCGGCAACAACTCCTCACGGCGGTGCAGTGGACAAGCCTTGCTCACCGCTCCGCGCGCCGGGCTGACGAGATCCTCACACGTGCCGGTCAGGGGCGGAGGCATGATCACAGCCATACGAGTACCCAGCGGGCCGACGGCGGGCAGGCCGTCTTCGAGGTGACCCACACGGGCAGCGGCATCGCCGTGGAGGATCTGCCGCAAGCCTTCGACCGGAGCCGGCGGGCCGAGAAGTCCTGCAGCAGACGCACCGGCGGCAGCGGTCTGGGTCTGCCCATCGTCCGTCAGCTCGTCGCCGCCCACGGCGGCACGGTCACGGCGGCACGGTCACGGCGTCCGCCGAGGCGGCTGCCGGCTCCGTCCTCACCCTGCGGTTGCCGGCGAAGCGGGCACCCGCAGAGATGTGAGCCGCGCGCAGGGGAGCCCTCCGTGCCGCCCGGCACGGAGGGCTCCCCTGCGCGGGCCTGTTCAGCCCTTGATCTCGGTCCAGGCCTGCACCCACTTGGCATAGGGCACGCACTTGACGTCCGTACGGCCGTCGAGGCACTGCTCGATCGGCGTGGTCCAGAACGCGACGTCCTTCCAGTAGTTCTCGTCGGTGGCGTGGAAGGTGTCGCAGAACGCCGGGTCACTGGTCTCGTCGCAGGACTTGATGTTGGAGGGCGCCTCCCCGAAGTACTCGGCGACCTCGGCATTGACCTTCGGCGAGATGATCCAGTTCATCCACTTGTAGGCGCAGTTGGGGTGCTTGGCCTTGGCGGAGAGCATCCAGGTGTCGGACCAGCCGGTGGCGCCCTCCTGCGGCAGTACGGCCTTCACCTTGGCGCCCTCGCTCTCGGCCAGGTTGGCGATGACCTGCCAGGTGGTGCCGATCACCGTGTCGCCGCTCTTGAAGGCGGAGATCTCCTTGAGGTAGTCGCTCCAGTACTCGCCGACGTTCGCGCGCTGGGCCTTGAGCAGGTCGACGGCCGCGTCGAACTGCTGCTGGTCGAGCGCGTACGGGTTCTGGATGTGCAGGCCGGGCCGGGTCTCGCGCAGGTAGAGCGCCGCGTCCGCGATATAGATCGGGGAGTCGTACGCGGTGACGTGGCCCTTGTACTTCGAGGCGTCGTCGAAGACCGCGGACCAGGAGAGGGGGGCGGGCGAGACCTCCTTCGTGTTGTACATGAGGAGGTTGGCGCCGCGGCCGTGCGGAACGCCGTACATCTTGCCGTTGACGGAGTTCCAGCTCTGCTTCTTCAGGCCGAAGAAGACGTCCTCGTAGTTGGGTATGAGGTCGGTGTTCACCGGTGCCACCTCGCCGCCGGCGATGAGGCGGAGGGAGGCGTCACCCGATGCGGAGACGGCGTCGTAGGCGCCGGTCTTCATCAGCTTGACCATCTCGTCCGAGCTGGCCGCCACCTTGGCCTTGACCTGGCACCCCGTCTCCTTCTCGAAGGGGGTGACCCAGTCGACCTTCGGGTCGTTGGACCCGTCCTCGACGTAGCCCGCCCACGCGATCAGGTTCACCTGTCCCTCGGCAGGACCGAGCTCCGACTGCATCTTGATGTTCGGCGGGTTGAAGCCGGCCGTGGACGCGGTCGAGTCGGAGAACAGCCCGCAGCCGCTGACGAGCAGGAGGGAACTGGCGGCAGCCGTGACTTGGAGGGCTCTGTTGAGGTGCAAGGGAATCTCCACCGTGTATGGGAGTGGGGGGAATCAGGGGCAAGGTGTGACGGCGGGTGGCGGCGGGTGTGACGTACCGGATCCAACGCGGGTGAGGGGCGCGGAACGAGGCCGCGCACGACACCCGTGTCAGGGGCGGCGTGGTGACCGAAGCCACTGAGAGCACCACGGATTGCGGCGGCGCACTCGGACGGGACTCCGGGTCGGCGGGCGGGCCGGACGGGCGTCGCCCAGGCGTCCGCCCACAGAACAGGGTGGCGTCGTCGGACGGACTTCGTGGCCAACACCTTACGGAGCGTCGCCATTTCGATCAACTTCAACCGGTGAGTAGCACGTTGAAGGTTGGTCAAGATGCGGTGGAGTCAAGAGGGCGTATACCGTCGCGGTCATGGCCGACTCCCCACAGCAGCCCGGGCTTTCGCCCTGCCTCGTCCCCCGCCCCGCCCCGCCGGCGCAGGGTGCGGTCCCGAGAGACGGAAGCGGTCGCCCGGGCGCGGTGGCGGCGGCGATCGGCCCGGTCACGGAAGCGGGCGTGGCGGCCCGGGTGCGCTCCACCCTGGAGGCCGTCTTCGACACCGTCGCCCGCGTTCGGGAGGACACCACGGCGCTGCTGACCCGCGTCGCCGCCGAGGGCCGCCGCCCGGCGACCGCCGACCTCGCCGCGCTGCGCCCTGGCCTCCATCTCCACCTCGCGCGGCAGGAACTGGTCTCCGGCGTCGGCTTCGTGGCCGCGCCGGGTCTGCTCGGCGACGTACCGGCCTGGCTGGAGTGGTGGCAGACCGGCTCCGACGGGGCCGTACGGCCGCTGCTGCTGGACCTCGATCCGCGGCACTCCGCGTACTCCGACTACACGCACTGGGACTGGTTCGCGCTGCCCCGTGACACGGGCCGCCGCGCGGTGGCCGGACCGTACGTCGACTACCTCTGCTCCGACGAGTACAGCCTCACCCTGTCCGCGCCGGTCCATGTCGAGGGGCGGTTCGCGGGGGTCGCCGCGGCGGACGTGTACCTGCGGCACTTCGAGGCAGCGGTGATGCCGCTGCTGCAGGGGCTGTCCGGACCCGCCCATCTGGTCAACGCCCGCGGCCGGGTGGCGGCCTCGACCGACCCGGCCCACCTGGTGGGCTCGCTCACCAAGGGACCCGACTTCGGCGGGCTGCTCGCCCGGGGACGGCCCGGCCACCACGACGGGCTGCGGCTGGTCCCGTGCGACGACATCCCGCTGGCACTCGTGGTGGCGGCGGGCTGAACGCGCCCGTGCCGCCGGGCCGGTCGCGCCCCCCGGTGCCAAGAGCACCCGCGGCCACGACCGCCCCGGCCAGGTGCGGCGAAGGCGTCACCTGCGGGGCCGGCGCCGCCGCGTCGGACGTGGCCGCGGGGGACGATGCCCGCGACCGGCGGCATGCTGATCGCGGGCGCCCGAGGCGGGTGGGGCCCCGCCGGCGGGGCCGCTCGCCGATCGGTGATAGTGAACCCGGACCGAACGGTGTACGAGGCAGTCAGGAAGTCCGTGGACACGAGTGAGAGCACGACCGGCAACGAGGCGGCACCGGAGGGCGGGGGGCCGGACGCGGTGGAGGCGAAGGGGAGGGGATGGCGCCGCTGGGCGATGGACACACGGCCGCTGCGCCGCCCCGCCTACCGCCGACTGTGGTCCTCGACCATCGTCACCTCCGTCGGCAGCCAGCTCACCGCGGTCGCGGTGCCCAAGCAGATCTACGACATCACCGGCTCCTCGGCGTGGGTGGGCTACGCGAGTCTCGCCGGACTCCTGCCGCTCGCGCTCTTCGCGCTGTGGGGCGGCGCGATCGCCGACAGCATGGACCGCCGCAGGCTGCTGCTGATCACCAACTCCGGCATGGCCGTCACCTCCCTCCTCTTCTGGCTCCAGGCCGCCACCGGTCTCGGCTCGGTGCTCGTCCTGATGGTGCTGCTCGCCCTTCAGCAGGCCTTCTTCGGCCTCAACTCGCCTGCCCGCAACGCCTCCATCGCCCGCCTGGTCCCGGCGGACGAACTGCCGGCGGCGAACGCGCTCGGCTCCACCGTCATGCAGACCGGCCTGGTGGCGGGACCGCTCCTGGCCGGCGCCCTCATCCCCGTCCTCGGCCTGCCCGAGCTCTATCTGATCGATGCCCTGGCCCTGTGCGCGACGGTGTGGGCCGTCGTCCGGCTTCCCGCCCTGCCGCCCCTCGTGGCCGGGGCGGGCAGGGGAGCGGGCCGGCAGGCGATAGCCGAGGGCTTCCGCTACCTCGCGCTGCACAAGGTGCTGCTGCTGTCCTTCCTGGCCGACATCATCGCCATGGTGCTGGGCATGCCCCGCGCGCTGTTCCCGCAGCTCGCCGCCCGGACGTACGCGCCCTACGGGGAGGGTCTGGCACTCGGCCTGCTGTTCGCGGCGATCCCGGTCGGCGCGGTGCTCGGCGGCCTGATGTCCGGCACGTTCTCCCGCGCCCGCCGCCACGGCCTCATGGTCATCGTCTCGGTGATCGCCTGGGGAGCGGCCATCACCGGCCTCGGACTGACCACGAACCTCTGGGTGGCCGTCGCCTTCCTGGCCGCCGCCGGGGTCGCCGACATGGTCTCCATGGTCTTCCGCGGCGCGATTTTGCTGTCGGCGGCCACCGACGAGATGCGCGGGCGGCTGCAGGGGGTGTTCACGGTCGTCGTCGCGGGCGGCCCGCGGCTCGCGGACGCGCTGCACGGCACGGTCGGCTCGGTCCTCGGTGTGCGGGCGGCGATCGCCGGGGGCGGCCTCCTCGTCGTCGTGGCCACCCTGGGCCTGGCCCTGGCGACACCGGCCCTGCGGGAGTACCGGATGTGACGGCGCGCCCCCGCGGTACGGCGGCCGGGGCGCCACCGGAATGCGCGCCGTGGCCGGGCGGAAACCGAATCCCCGTTTCCGAGGGAATTCCTTCAAGGGGTAATTCGTGACATATCGGGGTATTGTCCATACATGAATACGGCGAGCTATGTGGTACTGGCGGTATCGCAGCAGCAACTCAATGTGTTCTTGGCCTTCATCGGCGGCATGGTCGTCGCGGGGGCGTTGATCTGGGCCGTGCGGCTCGGTATGGCCGTACGGGACCGGGAGCCAGCACCACCCGGCCCGGACGAGCAGCCCCACCTGCCCGACGGTGGTGCGGTCATGGAAGAGACCGAGGTCCGGGAGCCCGACGAGATGCCGCACGCGATGCAGGAGAGCGAGCGGCTCATGCCGTACGAGATCCACCACCAGGCGAGCAGACGGAGCGAGGACCAGAAGCGCAAGCGCTGGCTCCCGGGCTCCAGCGGCGCGTTCGGCAGCGGCGGCCCAGGCCACGTGTGACACGTGCCGGCGCCGCTCACGGCAGATCCGCCGCCGAGTCCTCCGGTGCCAGGTCCGGACGAAGGCGCAGCCATGAGGGTTGCCTCAGCAGACCGGCCCGGGTGCGGGTGCTGTAGCCGACCTCGCCGACGAGCCTCGGCAGGACCCAGTGGGCGCCCGGCACCCGGGGGGCCGGCTCGAAGGGGCATGCCTGCGTGTGCAGCGCCCGGAGCGTACGGGCCAGTTCCGCCCGCTCCCGCTCGCTCCACCCCGTGCCGACCCGGCCGACGTAACGCAGCCGCCCGGTCCCCCGCTGCCCCACCAGCACAGCGCCCGGCAGACCCGTCAGCCGTCCCCGACCGGGCAGCCAGCCGCCCACGATCACATCGACGGCCCGCACGTTGCGGATCTTGATCCAGGACCGGGAGCGCACCCCCGGCTCGTAGACCGAGCCGAGCCTCTTGCACATCAACCCCTCCAGCCCGCTGCGCCGGGTCGCCTCCAGGGCCTGTGCGCCGTGTCCGACGATCGCGCCCGGCATCGACCAGTGCGGCCCGGCCAGGGCGAGCTCCTCCAGTTCCCGCCGCCGGCGGGCATAGGGGAGTGACGTGATGTCCTGCCACAGGAACATCACGTCGAACAGCACCAGATGCACGGGCGTGCGTGCCGCCCGGCGCGTCGCCAGCGCGGGGGAGCGGGCCAGCCCCATACGGGACTGCAGCCGCTCGAAGTCACTGCGGCCCTGCTCGTCCAGCGCGACCACCTCCCCGTCCAGCACCGCGGGCGTCGCGCCCAAAACGCCGCCCAGCGGACGCAGTTCGGGGTACGCGCCGGTGATGACCTCCCCTGAGCGGGCGCGCAGCTCCAGCCCACCGTCGCCGGGCAGATAGACCACCACCCGCTGGCCGTCCTGCTTCGTCTCGTACGCCCACTGCGCGTCCTGGCGGGCGGGCGGCAGGGTGCCGGGGGTGGCGAGCATCGGTGCGATCAGCGGCAGTCTCACGCGTCAGTTGTCGCCGGTGGCGCCCGCTCTCACGCGTCCCGTCCGGGCGTTTTCCCCTGAACGGCGCCGCCTGCCCGGCTTGGAGCGGCCTGCGCGATCAGCTCCTGGAGCCGCAGCCCGCGCCGGGCGTCCAGCGCGCCCGCCACCCCGGTGCGTACCGCGGTGGCGAACTCCCGGCGCAGCACCGGCCACGCCTCCTCGTGGTCGAGCCCGTCCGTCTCGTACACCAACGGCGGCTGCGGCCCGAACAACTCGACGCGGGTGCCGCCCCGCGCGATGTGGACCGCGCCGGACAGCGAGCACTGACTGACCACGCCGTTGGTGTGCTCGCAGGTCAGCTCGATCCAGCGGCGGGGGTCCCCGGTGCCCCGCACCCGGGCGACGGGACCGATCGCCGCGTCCAGCAGATCCAGCAGATGTGGCCCGATGTCGAGCAGCGCGCCGTGCTCCAGGCGCCAGGGGGTCGCGAAGGCGCCTCCCAGGAAGGCGCCGCTCAGCCCGTTGGAGCGCGCACCGGTCACCTCCAGGCCCCGCGCGGCCGCCAGGAACCGCCGGGCCGCCGGGTGGTAGCGGTTGGTCAGCACGAGCTGCGAGACGACCCCGGCCTCTTCGGCCGCGTCGGCGAGCCGCCGCGCCGAGGGCAGATCCGCCGCGAGCGGCTTCTCCAGCAGCAGGGCCCGGCCCGCCCTCGCCGCACGGCCCGCCAGGTCGGTCTGCACCGCCGGGGGAACCGAGAACGCGACGGCTTCGCACCCGTCGAGGAGGTCCTCGAACCGTGCGGCGGCCCGTGCGCCGTACGGGGCCGCGACCTCGCGGGCCGCCTCCTCGCGGCGCGCCCACACCGCCGTCAGCCGGGTCTCGGGCCCCGCGGCGAGCACCCGCGCGTGCACGGCCCGCGCCCAGGGGCCCGCTCCCACCAGCCCGACCCTCACGGGTTCCCCGGCCCACGGCAGCGTGATGTCCGTCATGGACGGAACTCCATCACGACTCCACCGGCTTGACCAGACGCGCCCTCCGCGCAGGCGGAACCCCGTCCGACACGCGGGAACTTGGCCGAACGGAGGCGATTGCGGGACGGCGCGGCCCCCTGGGCCGGCCGCTCAGCGATCACCCCCTCCACAGGAGCCACCGTGACGCCACCCCGCGGGCAGACCGCCGGACGCAGTACCGTCCTTCCCCGACAGGCCGTCACCTCGACGGTTCCCGTCGCCCTCGCCGCTCTGTTCGCGGCCGCGGGCCCGGTCGCGGCCGGCACCGCGGGCTCCTCCGCGGCGGGCGATCCCTGCTTCCCGCTCGTCGGCAACGGCGGCTACGACGTGCGCCACTACGATCTGTCCCTCGGTCAGCCGCCCGGGGCCGTCGCCTTGATCACGGTGAAGTGGCGCGCCGTGCCGGAGATGCCCGGCAGCGTCCTCGGCGCGCTCCAGGTGGGCATGCTTCCCGGCCGTTCAGGGGCGGGCGTACTCCTGCCGTACCACAGAGGCGAGTTGGGCCACGGCCTCCTCGGCGCCGGTGCGGTCGGCCGCGTCGAGCAGAGCGAGCGCGTCGGCCGCGGCCTCCCGGACCGGCCGGGACACCTCCTCCAGAGCGGCCATCCGGTAGGCGACGGTCCGCCGCGCGGCACACTCCTCGGGGGTGACTCCGGTGACGCCGGTGCGCGGGAAGACGGCGGCCTCGTACACGGCGACGTGGAGCAGGACTCCGTGCGCGATGCCTTCGGCGTAGCCGCGGATCCCGGCCTGCCGCCGGGCCGCGGCGAAGTGCGCCAGGGCACGCCGGTACACGAGGGAGGCGCCTAGGGCCGCCGCCGCGCCCGCGCACGCCGCCGCCACGAGCGCGACTCGCGCGCCCCCGAAGAGCGAGCCGATGAGGGCGCCGCTCGCGGTGATCAGGCAGACCAGCCCGCTGACGAGCAGCAGCAGGGCGCGGGTGGGCGTGATCGGGGCCATGCGGGGCAGTGTGCCAGCAGCCGCTGTGCCGCGGGGCGGCCTTCGGGAGGCCACCCGGAAAGGTCTCACCGAGGACGGGGTGGACGTGATGTGCGACACGTGCCCGGCCGCCGTGGGTGTGCCCACGGGAGGATTGTGGCTGGGCACGGCTTGATCGGTGATCAAGCACGGCAAACCTCCCGGCCATGAGGTGTTCTCCGCATTTGACACTTTGTTGCGCGCGCGGATAGGAAACATGACGCGAAGCGGGAGAGGTGTACTTGTGCGTGAGCCCAATGTGATCGGCGACTGGCAGGAATGCGCAGACGAGCATGCCGGGCTGCGCGTCCGGGTCCATGGCCTGGAAAAAGCGGAGCCGCCGCGCGGTCGCGACGAGGCCGCTCAGGGGCTGGTCTATTTCCGTTTCCGGGTGACGGTCGAAAACCGAATGGGGGAACCCGTGGGTATCCACCTCGAAGACGGCCACCTCGACATCCGTACCGGCTCCGACGGCGAGAGTGCATTCCTCGACTGGCGCAACTCGCAATTCATCGAGGGATTCGATCTCTATCCGCTGCGCCGCGCGACCGCCGTCCTTTATGCGGCCGCCCCGGAATCCTGCCCGGGCCAGGTGGACATCCAGGTGCAGCTGAAGGTGGACGACGAATGGGCCGACCGTTATCTGTGGTCCGGCGACATGACGGTGCGGGACGGCCTGCCCGGCACGGGCGCCCGCTCCGACGGCGCCTGCGAGAGCCTGGCCGGACAGATCAGTACCTTCCTGCGCGAGGAGGCGGAGCGAGGGCGGGGCTGACTGCCCGGCCCCCGCCGGCCATGACGACCGGATCGCCCGGTGCCGGACGCGATCGCCCGCGGCCGGAGCAGGTCCCGCTCGGCCGGCGCGCAGGCGATCGCCGGGTGGTCAGCCGCCGAGGGTCCCCGGCGCCGCCTGCTCGGCCCAGATGACTTTGCCGTCCTTGGTGTAGCGCGTGCCCCAGTGCTCGGCGAACTGGGCCACGAGGAAGAGGCCCCGTCCGCCCTCGTCCGTGCCGGTCGCATAGCGCAGATGCGGGGAGGTGCTGCTGTGGTCGGAGACCTCGCAGATGAGCGCACGGTCGCGGATCAACCGCGCCTTGATGGGCCCTGTGGCGTGGCGCATGGCGTTGGTGATCAGTTCGCTGCAGATCAGCTCCGTGGTGTCCACGAGGTCCTCCAGCTCCCACTCCACGAGCCGGGCGGAGACGGCAGCGCGTACCCGGCGAACGGCCGCGGGGTCGGACTCCACGTCCCACTCGGCGACCTGCCCGGCCCCCAGCACCCGCGTACGGGCGACGAGCAGCGCGATGTCGTCGCTCTGGGTCTCCGGGAGCAGGGCTTCGAGCACGGCGTCGCAGGTCTCCTCGGGTGACTGGTCCGCGCGCGCCAGCGTCTCGCGGAGCAGCCGGAGCCCGTTGTCGATGTCCAGGTCGCGGCGCTCGATGAGCCCGTCGGTGAACAGGACCAGCCTGCTGCCCTCGGGCAGCCGCAACTCGGCGGCCTCGAAGGGCAGTCCGCCGATGCCGAGGGGAAGGCAGGACGGCACGTCAAGGAACTCCACCCTCCCGTCGGGGTGTGCGAGCGCGGGCGCCAGGTGGCCGGCGCTGGCGATGGCACAGTTGCCGGACACGGAGTCGTAGACCGCGTACAGGCAGGTGGCGCCGGTGACGGTGGTCTTGTCGCCGGCCGCGATCGCGTCCTGGTCGATGAGGGCGACCAACTCGTCGAGATGGCTGAGGAGTTCGTCGGGCGGCAGGTCCAGGGGGGTGGAGAAGTTGTGCACGGCGGTGCGCAGCTGCCCCATGGTGGCCGCGGCATGCAGTCCGTGCCCGACGATGTCGCCCATGACCAGCGCGACCCTGGCGCCCGGCAGCGGGATGACGTCGAACCAGTCGCCGCCGACCCCCTCCTGCGCGGGGAGGTAACGGGAAGCGACCTCGACGGCGTTCTGTTCGGGCAGCGCGCGGGGCAGCAGTCTCCGCTGCAGCGCCACGGCCAAGCCGTGCTCGCGGGTGTAGCGGCGTGCGTTGTCGAGGGACACGGCGGCCCGGGTGGCCAGTTCGGCCGCGAGGGAGAGATCGTCCTGGTCGAAGGGCTCGGGCTTCTCGGAGCGCCAGAAGTGGACGACGCCCAGCAGCACGCCGCGGGCGGACAGCGGCGCCGAGATGAGCGAATGGACTCCGAAGTCGATGATGCGGGAGCCCCGTGCGGGGTCCATCGCCTGCCATCGCGTGGAATCACGCAGCCGAGGCACCAGGACCGCCTGCCCGCTCTCGATGCTGCGGGCCTGTGGTGATGACGGCCCGAAAGTGATCACGTCGCCGACGGCGAAGAAGGGAGCGTCGTCGCGGATGCCGCTGACGGCCGCGCGCTGCATCCGCTTACTGTCGGTGCTGATGCCGTTCATCCCCAGTTCCTCTTCGCGCAGCACGGACTCGGCCAGGTCGACGGTGACGTAGTCGGCGAAGCTGGGAACGGCGACCTGCGTCAGCTCTTCGGCCGTACGGGTCACATCGAGGGTGGTGCCGATGCCGCCGGTCGCGTCATAGAGCAACTTCAGCCGCCGCCGTACCAACTCGACGCGCTGCGACGCCTCGCCGATCATCTCCATCACTTCATCGGTGCCGACCTCTTCCTCTCCGGCCACCGCGGCGACCGCAAGCCGGGCGGACGCGGCGCCCACCGAACCGGCGAGCTGGGCTTCCGCGTGGTGGACCAGATCGGGGGGCGCTTCGGCCGCCAGTGAGTCGGGTCTTCTTCCGGGGTAGGAGCGCAACGCCCGCTGGGCGCCCTCCCGCCCGAGGAAGCGCTCCAGCAGGGTCTGCAGTTCGCCGACCGTGGCGCGGACCTGCCAGCGCCGCCCCCTGACAGGCCCTTCGAGGATTTCGACGAACTGCACCGCCTGCGCCCGCTCGGCAGCGTCCGGCCGGTCCGCGAGGGAGACTGCGACATACCCGCCGAAGTTCAGCAGTGCACTCCAGAACATCGCATGGCTGATCGGGTCCATTCCCGTCACGCCGAACAGGTGCTGTGGCCGGAGCAGCCCGATGCCGAGCGGGCCCTCCCGCAAGAAGGAAGCGGACAGCAACCCGGCGTCGGCGAAGGTCGGCAGCACCAGGGTGTACGCCCACACGGCGAAACCCGCCACCAGGCCGACCAGCACGCCCCGGCGGGTACCACCCTTCCAGAACAGGCCGCCCAGGATGGCGGGTGCGAACTGTGCCACAGCCGCGAACGACACCAGGCCGATCGACACCAGTGCCGTCTCCTCGCCCGCAAGCCGGAAGTAGGCGTACCCGAGCAGCAGGACCAGCACGATGGTCGCCCGGCGGATGCCCAGCACCAGCCCGGCGAGGTTGTCCCGGTGCGCCAGCCGGGACTTGCTGCGCAGCAGCAGCGGCATCACGAGTGAGTTCGACACCATGGTGCTGAGCGCGATCGTCTCGACGATGACCATGCTGGTGGCCGCGCTGAGGCCGCCGATGAAGACGAGCAGTGCGAGTGCCTGCTGCCCTCCGGCCATCGGCAGGGTCAGCACATAGGTGTCGGCGTCGACGGCCTTTCCGAACCGCAGAAGCCCGCCGGCTGCGATCGGCAGCACGAAGATGCTGATCGTGAGCAGGTACAGCGGGAACAACCACATCGCCCTCTTGAGGTGCCTCTCGTCGACGTTCTCGACAACGCTGATCTGCCACTGCCGGGGCAGCAGCACGATCGCCAGCATGGACAGCACCGTGAGCCAGACCCACATGCCGTAGCCGGTCTGTTCTCGTAGCGTGAACAGCGTGGTCAGACCGGCGTCCGCGGCCCGGGAGAACAGGTTGTGGAGCCCCCCGAACATCCAGAAGGCCACAAAGATCCCGGCCGAGAGGAACGCCACGAGCTTGACCACGGACTCGAACGCGATGGCGGCGACCATGCCCTCATGGCGTTCGGTGGCGTCCAGATGACGGGTGCCGAAGACGATGGTGAACGCGGCGAGCACCAGCGCCGCGTACAACCCGGTGTCCTGAAACAGCGGGATGTGTCTTAGCTCCGGGGTGGAGGTGACCTCGGGGTGCCGCCGAATGACCGCAAAGGTGATGGAGACCGCCTTGAGCTGCAGCGAGATGTAGGGCACGACCCCCACCACGGCGATGATCGTCACCAGACACCCCAGCGCGGTGCTCTTGCCGTAGCGGGCGGAGACGAAGTCGGCCAGCGAGGTGACCCGGTGCCGGTGGCTGATCCGGATGATTCTGCGCAGCACCAGCCAGCCCAGCGCGAGCATGAGTGTCGGCCCCAGGTAGATCGGCAGAAAGCCGACTCCGGCCCTGGCGGCCCAGCCCACGCTGCCGTAGTACGTCCACGAGGTGGCGTACACGGCGAAGGACAGCGCGTAGACCGTGGCATTGTTGATGACGCTCCGACCGGAGTCCGCCCGCCGGTCACCGTAGGAGGCCACAGCGAAGAGCAGACCGAGGTACCCGGCCGAGACGGCGACGATGAACCAGGTCTGGAGCACGGCCTACCTCGATCTGCCGCCGATCACGGCGACCAGAACGATCACGATCGCCCAGACGAGAAACAGGTAGACCGCGAGGATCGGGACGCCGAAGATCTGGCCCATGCGATCGAACCGCGCCAAGAACGGCGGAACGATCAGCACGAACCCCAACGCCGCTACGGCCGTCAGGCGCAGACTGAGCTGCTCGTCGTCCCGCGACTCCGCCATGAGCCGCCTCCGCATCCTCAATGTCACGCTCTGTGGCGTACCCCTGAATCTGGCCGATGTCGTACTACGGCGTGGATCGGCGCCGAAGTGACGAGCACTCTGCTCACCCAGTCCAACACGGCACCGAGACGCCCGCTACCTCGTCGAACCGCCACGGTGCCGCGGCGCACCAGCGGATCATGGATGGGGTGCGCCCCGGGCAGATGCGCCGGTCATGGTCGAGCGGGTCTGCTCCCACCCTGCGATCTTCACTCCTGCGAGTGAAGATCCGCTGTGCGGAGTTCCGGCTAGGGGGTGTTTCGAAGGTCCTGTGCGGTGCCCGCGGTGTCCGGTGCGTGCTCTCGGCGTGCCGGACGAAAGCCCTCGTACTGGACGTACTCGGGGTTTCGGCCGGTGCGGCGAGTGGGGGTGCCCCCTGCTCGAAGAGCCTGGGGGAGCGTGCCGGGCGCCGTGGATGCTGTGCGGGGACTTTCGAAACACCCCCTAGTCGTTGCGGTGGTGCCAGTACCACACCGCGCCGGCCACGAGCGCGAACAGGAGGACGAGAGGCACGATCAGGCCGGGGACGCGGGCCGGGTTCACGGGGTCGTCCGGAGGGCGGAGCGGGGGTGCGGGCGTGTGGTCGTTGCCATGCCGGTGATGGTGCCCTGACCGGGAGCCCGGGGCCAAGGCGCCCGCGTTCGGACGTGCGTACGCGTGGGCCCCCCGGGGTGCGGGGTGTGCGGCGCGCGGGTCCTGGTGTGCTCGCGGCGATTGGCCGGAGACGGCTCGTCATCAAGGTCGCCACGGTGAACGGCTCCGGCTGCCCCAGGGCACCGCCGCGGTCGCCGTCTCCCCAGACAACACCGCCTTCACCGTGACCTACAGCGACTACCTCGCCCAGGTCGGCGGGAACTCCGACCCCACCGCGTTCCGGAAGAACTGCCGGCTCAACCTGATCGTGCATGTGCCGCAGGGTTTCACCTACGCCATCGCCAGCGCGGACTACCGAGGCTTCGCCTCGCTCCAGCCGGGCGCCGGCAGCACGGAGAAGGCGTCGTGCTACTTCCAGGGCTCGCCGAACACCGCGGCGATCACCCACCCGTTCAACGGGCCGTACGACGACAACTGGCAGGCGACGGACAGCACCGACTGGGCCCAGCTGGTCTGGGCACCCTGCGGTGTGCAGCGGAACTTCAACATCAACACCGAACTCCGCGTCAGTGCCGGCACCTCGGCGCCGGGCAGCACCAGCTTCATGACGATGGACTCCACCGACGGTGACATCAGCACCGTCTACCACCTGGCCTGGAAGGAGTGCCCCGCGTCCTGACGGCCGCCTTCCCGCTGCTGGCGGCGGCCGCCGCGGTGCGCCGCCTGCAGCCCGGGCCGACAGCACGCGTCCGCCGGGCTCGGCGACGGCGGTACGGGGACACCCCCGTACCGCCGTGGCGCGGCTGAGACCGAGGGCGGCCGGGTGGACACGGGACGGCTTCGGCCGCGCGGTTCGCGACCCCGAACACCCCGGCGTCCGGCCCCGGACCTCCGGGTGGGCGGTCGGCCGCACCTCGACCCGGCCGGCCACCGGGCCCGGCCGCCGCCGTGCCGCTCCGGCTCTTGCGCACCGCGCTTTCCTCTTCGGGCAGTTGACCGTCGTGCGCCGCGACCACGTCCTTCGTTCGAGGACTGGCATCTGCAAATGCCGTATCTCTAGGATGGGTTGCCCGTCGAGCGGTCTCGGCGGAACGACTGGGATCTGGGGGAACGATGCAGCCTGGCAGGCAGTTGTCCACGTCGATCGACGCCTCGGTGCCGACGGCCGCCCGCATGTACGACCACTACCTGGGCGGCAAGGACAACTACGCGGCCGACCGGGCGGCATGCGGGGAACTGGACAAGGTCGTGCCCAGCACACGGGCGCTGGCCCTGAACAACCGGCGCTTCCTGCAGCGGGTGGTCGGGACGCTGGCCGCGGAGTACGGCATCCGGCAGTTCCTCGACCACGGTTCCGGGCTGCCCACCCAGGACAACGTCCACCAGGTCGCCCAGCGTGTCGACCCCGCCTCCCACGTGGTGTACGTGGACAACGACCCGATGGTTCTGGTGCACGGTCGCGCCCTGCTGGAGGAGGACGAGCGCACGGCCGTGATCCAGGCCGACATGCGGGACACGGAGACGATCTTCTCCCGGCCTGAGACGCGGCGCCTGATCGACTTCTCGAAGCCGGTGGCCGTGCTCTTCAATTCGGTGATGCACTGCATTCCGGACAGCGAGACCGACGGGCCGCCGGCCCTCGTCCGTCGGGTCGCCGAACGGCTCGTGCCCGGCAGCTTCATGGTGATGTGCCAGCTGGTCAGCGACGATCCCGAGGTCCGGGCCTTCGTCACCGACTTCATGGACCAGGCCACGCAGGGACACTGGGGACGCGTGCGCCAGGAGAAGGACGTGGCGGCCTGGTTCGAGGGTATGGACATCCTCGAACCGGGTCTGGTCGAGGTGTCCACCTGGCGACCCGACTCTGATGTGGTGCCCCGTCAACTCACCCAGGAGTGGATTGAGTTCGGCGGAGTGGGGCGCCTGCGCTGACCCGGGTGCCGCCCGCTGGTGAAGGTGCTCCGCCCCGTCATCGGGCGGAGTAGCGCTCTTCGAGCGTCTTGTGCAGCAGCGCGAGCGACTCACGGGGATCGAGTGCCTCGTCGGCGAGCCGGTCCAGCGCCACCCGGTACTCCTCGGTCTCGTCCCGGTCCTCCAGGAAGTTGGCGCTGCGGATGTGCTCCAGATAGACGATGTCGGGCAGATCGAGTCCGCCGAAGCGCAGGTAGGTGACGGGGATGGCGGGTGCCGACGCGTTCGTCACGTCCAACGGCACGATCTGCACGGTCACCTGCGGGCGCTGGGCCATCTCGACGAGGTGTTCCATCTGTTCGCGCATCACCTCGCGACTGCCCAGCACGCGCATGAGGACCGACTCATCGACAATGGCCCACAGCTGGGGCGCGTCCGGACGCAGCAACAGCTCCCGTCGGCGCATCCGCAGCTCGACCCGGCGCCGCACCTCGGCTGCCGACGCCGTCGGCAGGCCGCGCTCCACCACCGCCCGGGTGTAGGCGGCGGTCTGCAACAGCCCCGGGACGTACTGGATCTCGAAGGTACGGATGGCGGCCGCCGCCTCCTGAAGCCCGACCAGCCGGTCGAACCACTCGGGCATCAGCCGCTTGTCGTAGCGCTGCCACCATCCGGGCTCACCGGCGCGCCGCAGCAACTCGACCAGAACCGAACTCTCGTAGGCGTCGGCCTCGTACAGCCGTAGCAGCGCGAGGACATCGCCCTCCCTGGGCGGACGCCGGCTCTTCCCCGCCTCGATGCGGGACAGCTTCGCGGGGCTGAAACCGAGGGCCCGTGCCGCCTGCTCCTGGGAGAGCCCCGCGTCTTCACGGATACCCGCCAACTGCACGCCGACCAGCATCTTCAGCAGAGTCGGTGCGGGCTCCGTCCGCTTCAGATACGGTTCGAGGCGGGAGATGCGGTGCGACTCTGCGGACATCCCTGGCTCCCAGCTGGCCGACGGCAAACGGGTCTGCATTGTCGCATCCCGCCGGGCCCTGCCGCATGCGCCGACAGCACGGCGCCGTAGGGGCCCGCATCACACCAGGTGGTCGAACTCCCCGTCCCTGGCGCCGGCCAGGAAGGCAGCCACCTCCGCAGGCGTGTAGACGAGGGCGGGTCCGTCCGGATCGCGCGAGTTGCGCAGGGCGACCGCCCCGTCGGCGAGGGCGGCCACCTCGACGCAGTTGCCCTCGGCATTGCTGTGCCGGCTCTTGATCCAGCGGGCGTCCAGGGCGCTGGCCCGTATCCCGTTCGGCACTGATGGCACCACAGTCTCCTTGCTGACATTCCGCCACGGTGGCAGCGGGCACGCGCGGGCGGAGTGCACCACATCGGTCCCCTGTACCTCTACCCGTCGTGCAATTTCCCATGCAATTGCACGACGATACTGACAGCATGGATAATAGCGGGGGCGTCAATCGCAGTATTGACACCGCATGCTGACCTCGCATCAGGGAGATGCCGTGTCATCAGCACATGCGCACCGAGTGTCAGACCGCCACGCGGAGACCCCGGCCCGGGCAGAAACGACCGCCCGCGCCGGTCCCCGGGCGCGGTGTCGACGAGCGTGGTGTCGAGCGCTCCGCGCGCCCGCCAGAAGGGCCGCGAAGAGCGATGACACTGCGCCGCCGGGAGGGAAGGGACGGACCGGGGGCCCGGGGCCCACACTGTTCACGGGGAGCGGAAATGGCAACGCCACTGAAGAACTTGGGGAAGGTGCCGTGGGACGCCATCAAGGATTCCAGCGGATCGGCGGGAGCCATCCCCTTCCTGCTCCACAGCGTCGCCTGGGGTGACGAGGCCACGGCCCGGGCTGCGCTCGGCGACCTCAGAGAGCGCATCTGCCAGTACGGCTTCGTCGTCGAGCAGGCGACTGCCGCCACCGTCCCCTTCCTGTGGGAACTGGCCCGGCTTCCCCAGGTGACCTGCCGGGTGCAGATCGTCCACCTGCTCAAGAACATCGCCGACGCCCGCCAGTGGGAGAGCACCGCCTCCGTCTATCCGAAGCTGCTCAACCACCACCACGACTACGTGGGCTGGGAGCGGGAGGCGCGCCGCGCCGTGCACGCCGAGCGGAGCGTCCTGCGCGAGTTGCTCACCGAACCGGATGCCGCCCTCGTCGAGGCCGCGACCGAACTCGCCTCCACGCTGGCCCGCTGAGAGCCGCGGCCGTCGGCCCCGAGGCCCGCACGGTCCGCGCCGGCGGCCGGCCACGACCTCGAACGTCCCTCGCGGACACGGGTATCCGCGCGCCCGGGATGGTGCCCCACAGTGGTGTACCAGCGATCACGCGCAAAGGCGCAGACCACGATCTATGCTCGGTCCCGTGTCTCCGGCGACCCGGCCGGGGAGGGCGCCTCCCCGGACTCCGCGGCCTCGTCGGTGCCGGCGCCACCCGGCGCCTGACCGTCCGAGGCCGGCGCGCGCAGGAGCCGGGCGCCCTCGCGCACACGGTCCAGGGACATGGCCAGGCGGTCCCGGAAGGACAAGCCTTCCCGCTCGCCAGGTTCGCGCCGCGATGCCGGCAGTGGACCGGAGGACTCGCGGTAGGCCGCCAGCGCCTCGTGGGCGAGTTCGGCCGCCTCCCGGTACAGGTCGCGCGACTTCGTCATGGCGTCGAGGGCCTCGGCGTAGGCGGCGATCTGACGGCGCGCCTGGGCCAGTTCCTCCTCCGGTGTCATCAGATGCCACCGCTCGCGCAGTCCGGTCAGCGCCGCCTCGGCGCCCTCGGGCAGGGGGCGGGGCGACTCGGCGCAGCGCCGCACGGCGTCGATGAGTTCCGTGGGCCGCGACCCGTCGAGGAACACCGTGCGTACGGCGAAGGCGTGCCCGTCGTCCCCGGGCCGGTCCCCGGACCCGCCCGGCGTTGCGGGGAGCACCACGGCACCTCCGCGGGGCACCCGCGCGCCCAGGCCGTCCAGCGCCCAGTTCACCACCTGGAACTGCCCGGGCGCGGCCCGGTGCTCCACGACGCGGTGCCGTACCCCCGGCGGCAGCAGCGGCACCAGGGGGAGTCGACCGCGTTCGTCGGGGGTCATCGCCTCGTGGACGATCACATGGATGCTCCACGAGCGGCGCACGCAGTCCTTGAGCAGTCGACGGAGCGCCCGGTCGTCCGCCGGCAGTCGGTTCGTCTCGCGGAAGCGCAGGCCGTGGACCACGTCATGGTCCCAGGGCACCCCGGAGTCCTCGGGCCAGAACACGGTGGCGGGTGAGGGCCAGCCGAGGTCCCAGGGCCGCTCCGCCTCCGCCACCAGCACCCAGTCCCGCGCGTCGTCGATGCCCCCGGGTGCCCCGAGGGTCAGACGGGCGCGCACGACGACCTGGTCGTCGACGAGCCAACGGGCCTCGAAGACGTGGTCGGCGGTGCCGGGCGCGTCGGACGTTGCGGGCGCGCCGGACGGGCCGTCGCAGGAACCGTCGAATTCGAGGTGGTCCTGGATGACCGCGTCGCTCTTCAGGTCCCGCAGCCGCTGCCGGACGGCCTGTTCGGCACCCGGGCCGAGGTGCCGCCCGCGTGCCAGCCACACGGTGTCGGGAGCGGTCGCGCGGGCGGTGGAGGACTTTGGCATGGATCACTCTGGAAGATCGGGGCGAGGTGTGCCTCCCAGTATGGTCCGCGCATGTCATTCGCCCGGAGGCGAGGTCCGGGCTTGATCCCTTGGTCTGCGTCAGCATGTGGATGCGCTCGATTCGAGCGTTAGTGCAACTGATTCAATCGCCAAACATTGGTGGAGAACTCATTTCAGCCGTACAGTCTTCGTCATCATGCGTCGCTGAAAGTGGGGTACACCATGGACCGCAGCCGTCTGCGAGAGCTCCTCGCCCGCGAGAGCGCCGACGCCGAGCGGCGGAACCCGCGTTCGAGGGCCGCCTACGCACGCGCCGACCACCTCTTCGGCCGGGTGCCGATGACGTGGATGAACAAGACCGCCGGAGCGTTCCCCCGTTATCTCGCAGCGGCCCGCGGTGCCCGTGTCACGGACGTCGACGGACACGAATACATCGACTTCTGCCTGGGTGACACCGGTGCGATGGCCGGTCACTCCCCGGACGCGGTCGCCGCGGCCGTCCACACGCGCTTCGCCGAGCTGGGCGGCGCGACCGCGATGCTGCCGACGGAGGACGCCGAGTGGGTGGGCGCGGAACTGACCCGTCGTTTCGGCCTGGCGCGCTGGAGCTTCTCGCTCACCGCGACCGACGCCAACCGGTGGGCGATCCGGCTCGCGCGGGCGGTCACCGATCGTCCGAAGATCCTGGTGAACAGCTACTGCTATCACGGCAGTGTCGACGAGTCGCTGATCGTGGTGGGGCCGGACGGGCACGGGACCGCCAGGCCCGGCAACGTCGGCGCGCCCTGCGACGTCACCCTGACCAGCCGGGTGGCCGAGTTCAACGACCTCGACCAGCTCGAACGCGAGCTGTCCCACGGTGATGTGGCCGCGGTCCTGATGGAGCCCGCGCTCACCAACATCGGCATCGTGCTTCCCGAGCCCGGCTATCTCGCGGGGGTGCGCGAGCTGACCCGGCGGTCCGGCGCCCTGCTCATCAACGACGAGACGCACACCTTCTCGGCCGGCCCCGGAGGCTGCACCGCCGCCTGGGACCTGGAACCGGACATGCTCACCATCGGCAAGGCGATCGGCGGCGGCATCCCGGCGGGTGCGTACGGGCTGTCGGCCGAACTGGCGGAACTGCTGCTGGGCCGCGACGACCTCGACCTCGTCGACATGGGCGGCGTCGGAGGCACCCTCGCGGGCAACGCGTTGTCGGTCGCCGCGACCCGGGCGACCCTGGAACACGTCCTCACGGACGAGGCGTTCGCCGGAATGGCGAAGCTGTCCGAGCGCTTCGAGGCCGGTGTGCGGGCCTGCGTCGAACGACGGAAACTGCCGTGGTCGGTCAGCAGGCTCGGCGCCCGTACCGAATACCGGTTCGCGGACCCCGCCCCGCGCACCGGCACCCGGTCCGCGGCCGCCGCGGACGCCGAGCTGGAGGACTACCTCCACCTCTACCTGGCCAACCGGGGCGTGCTGCTCACCCCGTTCCACAACATGGCACTGATGTGCCCGGCGACCACCGAGCGGGACGTCGACACCCACACCGAGGTGTTCGACGCCGCCCTGGCGGAGCTGGCGGGCTGACCCGCGTCGGTAGGCTGGGCACCCACCGCCGGGGAGGAACAACGTGGACGAGATCGACCGGGCCATCCTGCGTGAGCTGCAGGCCGACGGCCGTGTCGCCTATGCCGACCTAGGCCCGAAGGTCGGCCTCTCCGCCTCCGCGGCCCGTCAGCGACTGCAACGGCTCCTCGACGCCAAGGTGGTTCAGGTGGTCGGGGTCACCGATCCGATGCGGATGGGCGGCCAGGCCATGGCCCTGCTCGGCGTCAGCGTCGACGGCGATCCGCGGGCGGTCGCCGACGCGTTGGCCTCGCACCCCGAAGTCGTCTACTCGGTCCTGACCTCGGGCGGCTTCGACCTGTTCGTCGAGGTCGTCTGCGCCGGACCGCGTGAACTGCTCGACTTCGTCAACGACGTGGTCCGGACCGCGGACGGTGTGGAGCGTGTGCAGTCGTTCCCCTACTTCGGCATCCACACCCACCGGTTCCTCTGGAACGTGGGCTAGGGGGTGTTTCGAAAGTCCTGTGCGGTGCCCGCGGTGTCCGGCACGCCGAGAGCACGCTCCCCTCGCGCTCGGCGCCGTTCGGGCGGGCGGTGCCTCCACGCTCGGCTCCGTTCACGCGGGCGGTGTCCCCACGACGCCGCTCCTTGACGGGCGAACGTCGCCTGCCGGGGCACTGGCGCCGGGACGGGCGCGGCCGCCCTCGCGATCGTGGCGAAGGGACGTGCACGGAAGGGGAGATGTGCATGGCGCGCCCGTGAAGGGGCACACGCGTCGAAACACGAGAGTAAGGGCCCCGCTGCTGGTCCCGGATGTGAGGGCCGGGAAACGGAGAGCGCGCGGGAAACCTGAAGCGCGGAGGTCGGGGGCGGTGCGCGGCCGGCGCGGCCGGGGCGCAGGAGGCGGACGGCGGGAACGGTCTGCCGGTACCCGTTTGACGTGCGTCACCGCGGCCGGTCTGCCCCCGCCGATCCGGGATCACCGCACCGGAGCGCGCGCCGTCTCCGGCGCGGTGATCCCGGATCGGGGCGGCGGCTACGGCAGCAGCTTGTCGAGCGCGGCCTGCCCTTCGGACGCGAGCTTGCGCTGCGCCCAGGCCAGGGTCTCGGGGGTGATGTCCTTGCCCGAGGCGAGGACCAGATCCTCCGGTGACGGCTCCGAGGCCGGAGCCGCGTGCAGCAGGCGGTCCGGCGTGGCCCGGTCATCGGACGGACGACGGGACGCTTCAGGCTGTGACGTCGACATGATGTCTCCTCCGCGAGTCGGTCCGCGGTGGTGGCACCCGCAGATCAGAAGTGCGCGGGCGGAGCACCACCCCTCATATCACCTTTCAATGAGATGATGCCGCGCGCATCCCGGGGGAGACAGGTCCTTTGGCCGCGGATCCGGCGAACCCCGCTCTCCTGTGGGGGATGA
The DNA here is from genome assembly GCF_042678285.1 of Streptomyces caeni. Lineage (NCBI taxonomy): Bacteria > Bacillati > Actinomycetota > Actinomycetes > Kitasatosporales > Streptomycetaceae > Streptomyces > Streptomyces caeni. Next base: position 30,497 of record NZ_JBHUDX010000001.1, on the reverse strand, counting down.
AACACGGCCGCCGCACACATGACCACGGAACGTCACGCCGAGCGTGTCCGTGGCCGCAGGGGGGTGGACCGAGTGGCACCGGCACATGTCCGGAGTATGCCGGTGATCGCCGAACATCGTGCGGCGTAGGCTGGCCCCATGGACTTGGACGCACTGGACCGCGCCCTGCTGCGGGAACTTCAGAACGACGCACGGCAGACCAACCGGGACCTGGCCGCCAAGACGGGCGTGTCCCCGTCCACCTCGCTGGAGCGGGTGCGCTCACTGCGGGAGCGCGGAGTCATCACGGGCTTTCACGCGGCGGTCGACCTGGAGGCGGTGGGCCGCCCGGTCCAGGCCCTCATCGCGGTCCGCATCCGGCCGCCGGCCAGGCCCGTCATCGAGGGGTTTCGCGAGTGGGCGGCCCGGTTGCCGGAGACCATCGGTCTGTTCGTCACCTCCGGTGCGCACGACTTCCTCATCCACATCGCCGTTGCGGACGTCAACGGCGTCTACGCGTTCGTCATCGACCGTCTCACCGAACGCCGCGAGGTCGCCGACGTGCAGACCACCATGGCGTACGAACACGTCCAGTCCCGCCGCGTCGAACCCGCGGCCGAAAGGGCGCGGGCCCGTCGCACGTCCCGATGACGACGGGGCGGACGCCCGCCACCCGGTCGTCTTGCCCCAGGTGTCCTCCACCGGCCGTACGTCCGGCCTCGATCACCTCGAACCACCGCACGAAGTGCGCCACCGGTGGGCCGGCGGAGGCGGTATGCGAAGAAGATTCGGCGGCTCCCCGCCTCTTCCACACAGATGCCTACCATCTTCTTGCCGAGTCGCAGAAAGACGCAGGAGATGAGGACATGGCCGACGCCACGACACCCCGCACCGGGATCGGATTCGCGCCCGAGGAGCGCGCCCCCACCGTCTCCACCCGCGCGGCGCGGCTGAAATGGGTCGTGATCGTCGACCGAGACCTGCCGCCGGGCCGCGCAGTCAACGCCGCGATCTGCGTCGCGGCGGCGACACAGTCGGCGGTCGGCGGTCTCCTCGGCGACGACGTCGCCGACGCCGAGGGTGCCGTGCATCCCGGGCTGCCCTGGGCGGGCTGCTCGGTTCTCGCCGCGGACGCCGCCGCGCTCCGCATCGCCCGTGACAAGGCCGCGGCGTACGCCGACACGTTCGTCGCCGACATGCCGGCCGCGGCCCAGGAGGCGCGTGTCTACGCCGACTACCGGGCCGTCGTGGGCAAGACCGCCGCCGAGGACCTCGCCTACTGCGCCGTGAGCATCGTCGGCCCGCGCAACCGTGTCGGCAAGATCGCCGGGAAGCTGCCGTTGCTGCCCTGACCCGGGACGGGGCTCTGCCCCCGGCCTTTTGGTGACGGAACGTGCGGGGTTCGGTGCGGGGCGGCCGAGGGATAACCCTCGAATCCCCGTTCTGCGAATGACATGGACCGATCAACACTGGCAACCTGCCTGCAGCCGTGTGCAGGCCGCGTCCGGCCTGGTCACGGTCACGGTCCCGCACTGCTCAGCTCACTCCGGACAGCACGTCCCGTCTGTCCGGTCTGTCACCGGCCGTAGGACTCACGGCCGCAGCAGTAGGAGTACGAGTGAGACGTATCCCCCGTCAGACGACGGCGGCAGGCGCTCTGGTGGCCACCGCCGCCTTCCTCGCCCTCGGCATCCAGGCGGTCCCCGCAGCCGCCAAACCGGCCCCCCACGCCGGAACCCTGCGCACCGGGGGCCTGGAGGCCAAGCTCACCCCCGCCCAGCACACCGCGCTGATCAAGGGCGCGAGCCAGAAGACGACGCAGACCGCCCGTTCCCTCGGCCTCGGGGCGAAGGAGAAGCTGGTCGTCAAGGACGTCATCAAGGACAACGACGGTACGCTCCACACCCGTTACGAGCGCACCTACGCGGGCCTGCCCGTCCTCGGCGGCGACCTGATCGTGCACACGCCGCCGGCCTCCCAGGCCACCGGCACGGTGAGCACCACCTTCAACACCAAGCGGGCCATCAAGGTTCCCTCCACCACGCCCGCCTTCACCAAGGCGGCCGCCGAGGGCAAGGCGCTGAAGGCCGCGAAGGCCCTCGACGCCCGGCAGCCCTCCACGGACAGCGCCCGCAAGGTCGTCTGGGCCGGCGACGGCACCCCGAAGCTCGCCTGGGAGACGGTGATCAGCGGGCTCCAGGACGATGGCACGCCCAGCCGGCTGCACGTCATCACGGACGCCACCACCGGCAAGGAGCTCCACCGCTTCCAGGACATCAAGACCGGTACCGGCAACACCCAGTACAGCGGCACGGTGAGCCTGAACACCAGGCTGTCCGGTTCGACGTACCAGCTGTACGACACCACGCGCGGCGGGCACAAGACGTACAACCTCAACAACGGCACGTCGGGCACCGGCACCCTGATGACCGACTCCGACGACGTCTGGGGCACCGGGTCCGGGTCCAACACCCAGACGGCCGGCGCGGACGCCGCCTACGGAGCCCAGGAGACCTGGGACTTCTACAAGAACACCTTCGGCCGCAGCGGCATCAAGAACGACGGTGTCGCGGCCTACTCCCGCGTCCACTACAGCAGCGCGTACGTCAACGCGTTCTGGGACGACAGCTGCTTCTGCATGACCTACGGTGACGGCTCCGGCGGCACCCACGCGCTGACCTCGCTGGACGTCGCGGGCCACGAGATGAGCCACGGCGTCACCTCCAACACCGCGAACCTCACCTACAGCGGTGAGTCCGGCGGGTTGAACGAGGCGACCTCCGACATCTTCGGCACGGGCGTCGAGTTCTACGCCAACAACAGCTCCGACCCCGGTGACTACCTCATCGGCGAGAAGATCGACATCAACGGCGACGGCAGCCCGCTGCGCTACATGGACAAGCCCAGCAAGGACGGCGGGTCCAAGGACAGCTGGTACTCGGGCATCGGCAACCTGGACGTGCACTACTCCTCGGGCCCGGCGAACCACATGTTCTACCTGCTCTCCGAGGGCAGCGGCACCAAGACCATCAACGGCGTCACGTACAACAGCCCGACCTCGGACGGCGTCGCCGTCACCGGCATCGGCCGGGACAAGGCGCTGCAGATCTGGTACAAGGCGCTGACGACGTACATGACGTCCAGCACCAACTACGCCGGTGCCCGCACCGCCGCCCTGAACGCGGCCGCGGCGCTGTACGGCACCAACTCCGCCGAGTACGCCGGTGTGGGCAACGCCTTCGCCGGGATCAACGTCGGCAGCCACATCACGCCGCCCTCCTCCGGCGTGACGGTCACCAACCCGGGCAGCCAGTCCTCCACCGTGGGCACCGCGGTGAGCCTGCAGATCTCGGCCTCCAGCACCAACGGCGGCACGCTCAGCTACGCGGCCACCGGCCTGCCCTCCGGTCTGTCGATCAACAGCTCGACCGGTGTCGTCTCCGGCACCCCGACGACGGCGGGCACCTACAGCACCACGGTGACGGTGACCGACAGCACGGGTGCCACCGGCACCGCGAGCTTCACCTGGACCGTGGTCTCGGCCGGCGGCGGCTGCGGCACGACGCAGCTGCTGGGCAACCCGGGCTTCGAGTCGGGCAACACCACCTGGAGCGCCACGAGCGGCGTCATCACCAACAGCACCGGTGAGGCGGCGCACGGCGGCTCGTACTACGCCTGGCTCGACGGCTACGGCTCCTCCCACACCGACACGCTGTCCCAGTCGGTGACGATCCCGGCCGGCTGCAAGGCGACGCTGACCTTCTACCTGCACATCGACACGTCGGAGACCACCAGCAGCACCGCGTACGACAAGCTGACGGTGACCGCCGGGTCGACCACGCTGGCGACGTACTCGAACCTGAACGCCGCCTCCGGGTACGCCAAGAAGTCCTTCGACCTGTCCTCGTTCGCTGGCTCCACGGTGACGCTGAAGTTCAGCGGGGTTGAGGACGTCTCGCTGCAGACCAGCTTCGTCGTCGACGACACGGCCCTGACGACCGGCTGACCCGATCTCTCTCTCCGTGGGGGCCGTCCACCCGGGCGGCCCCCACGCCGTGTCCGCGCTCGTCAGGACACGGAGTCCACCAGGGCGGCCAGCGCCGACGCCACACGGGCGAGCCCGGGCCCCGGGGCCCCGCCCGGTTCCGTCATGTAGACATCGCGCCGGATCTCCACCATCAAGGCGGTCACCCGCGGCTGCGTACCGTAGAACTCCAGGGGCACATAGGCCCCGGCGAACGGGCTGTCGAGGCCCGTCCCCCCGAACTCCGCGAACACCTCACGTGCCACGGCGACCAGCTCGGGCGGTGTGTGGAAGGCGTCGGTGCCCAGGCAGAGGGGCGGCCGGGGGCCGTCGCCGTGCAGCTCGTAGGGCAGGCGGACGGCGGGATAGGAGTGGACGTCGAGGACGACGGCCCGCCCGGCGACGGCCAGCCGGTCCGCCGCCGCCGCCGTCATCGCCCGCGCGTACGGATGGAAGTAGCGGTGCAGCAGCGGCTGCGGGTCCAAGCCGGCCGGCCGCAGTGGAACACCGTGCGTGGTGCGGGTGTACACGGCACCCATGCCCACCCCCAGCATCTCCTCCCGGTCGTCGGGGAACCGCTCCGGGTCGACCACCAGCCGGGACAGCCGGTTGACGAACCGCCAGGGCGCGAGCGCGGCGGCCCCCGCGGCGAGACGGGCCAGCTCGGCGGTGTGCGCGTCCGTGATGTGGTCCAGTTCGCGGGCCAGGGCCGCGTCGTCGAGCAGGATGCCCGGGCGTACCGCCGCCGGAATCCGGCGTGCGGAGTGCGGTACATGGAGAATCACGGGTGAGTCGCCGGCACCGGGCAGCAGTTCGAAGGGTGCGGCGGCGCGGGACATGGCGGTTCCTTCCGTTGCGATGACCAGGTGACCGTACCCGCCGGCGGCCAAAGACAGGGAGGGAGCACTGCGGTGGGGGATCCCCTGGTGTGGCGGCGGGGCGACGGCCCGGTGGCCGCGTGGCTGGAGCGGACGGCGGACCTGCTCGTCGGGCCGCAGCCCGACGGGCACGAGGTGCGCGGCGACATCCACTGGCCCGACCAGCCCTACGGCCGCATCACCCATCAGGGGCTCGGCCTGCCGGACCTCGCCGAAGTGCTCACGGCCGCACGGATCGACTGATCCACTGGCTCCGGCGGATCGAGGCGGCCGTCTTCGGCGGGCCGGCGGTATGGACGGTCGCGGCGGACCCCGCACCGCTGACCACGCCGGAACTGGCCACCTGGCTCGGCGCCCGCTGCCCCGGCAGGCGGATCACGGTGTCGCAGATCGCCGACGGAACCGTCGAACTCGGCGGCACCCGCACTCCCCGGGGCTGGACCACGGTGACCGGCCGGCGTGGCGGCGCACCGGAGCACCACGGTTGGGGGCCGGCCACGGGTGCTGCTGCCGTGCCGGGCGACGCCGCCGGCCATGGGCGACGGCCGCGGCGAGTCACCTCGCCAGCGCCGCGCGGGCCGCCGCGAGGGCCTGCTCGGCGTAGCCGCGGCCGAACAGCACCGCGTGCACCAGCAAGGGGAAGAGCTGGTGCAGCCCGATGCGCTCCGCCCAGCCGTCGGCGAGCGGTGCCGCCTCCTGGTAGCCGTCCAGCACATCGCCGAGGTGCGGGCAGCCGAACAGGTGGAGCATGGCCAGGTCGGTCTCGCGGTGTCCGCCGTGCGCGGCCGGATCGATGAGCCAGGCGTGCCCGTCGGCGCCCCACAGCACGTTGCCGTTCCACAGGTCGCCGTGCAGCCGGGCGGGTGGCTCACCGGGCCCGGCCAGCTCGGGCAGCCGTTCGCAGACACGGTCGAACACGGCCGTCTCGGTGCGGCGCAGCGTTCCGCTGTCCACCGCGCGCCGCACATAGGGCAGCACCCGCTGCCCGGCGTACCAGCTCGGCCAGTCCGTGCCGGGCACGTTGCGCATGGGCGCGCGGCCGATGTACGCGTCCATGGGCCCGCCGGGCGGCGGGGCCCCGAACGCGGGGGCGCCGGCCGCGTGCACCGCCGCCAGACCGCGGCCGAGGCGTACCGCGGCCCGGGCGCCCGGCCGCCCGATGGCGACGCGGTCGGTCACCAGCCGGCACCGGTCGTGTCCGTGGACCGCCGGGACCCGGACCGCGCCCGCCTCGGCCAGCCAGCGCAGCCCCGCCGCCTCGGCCCGTAGCGCGGCGGGCGTGTCGCCACGCTTGACCATCACCACCCGGCCGTCGTCGAGGGTGGCCTCGGTCAGCGCCCCGGACAGCGGACGCAGGCCGGTCACCGCGCGTCCGGTCAGGCGGGCCACTGCGGCTTCGACCGCAGCCGGCATCTCGTTCCTCCCTTCGAGCCACCCTGGAACGACGCCGTCACCGTACGACGCCCCAGGCGCCGGCAGCAGGACGTTCGCCCGGGTGCGGGCACACCGTGCGGGCGAAACTCCCGGTCATCACGGGGGCGAGGATTCCCCGAGGCACGGACGCCGGGACGCGGAGGCCGCCCCGGGTCACGCCGGTGGCCCGGCGACGTGCAGCGGACGGGCACACCGAGGTGCGTCGGCGGAGCCGTCCCGCACGGCCTCGGACCACCACCCCGCACCGTCCTCGATGGAACGCAGGAGGACCCCCTCCCTGAGGGCCCAGGGGCAGATGGTCACCGTCTTCACGTTGCCCAGCCTCATGACGGTGTGCCCCACGATGGCGCCGGCCAGGCTCTGGCGGGCCCGGGGGGCCGAGATCCCCGGCAGCTGCGATCGTTCGGCGGCGGGCAGGGCGGCGAGCTCGTCGATGGCACGGCGCAGATCGCCCCGGCGCAACCGGCGGGGCACGAAGGGGCCACGGCGCCCCACCGGGGCACCGCACAGCCGTGCCAGCTGCTGGAACGTACGCGAGGTCGCCACGGTGGTACAGGGGCGCTCCCAGCGGATCCGCGCGGCGACGTCCCGCAGCTCGTGGCGCACCCGGCGGCGCAGGGCCCTGATGTCCGCGGCGGAGGGCGGATCGGTCTGAGCGAAGTACTCCCGGGTCAGCAGGTTCGCCCCCAGCGGCAGCGACGCGGCGAAGTCCGGCAGCCGCCCCCGGCCGAAGGCGACCTCCAGGGAACCGCCGCCGATGTCCATCAACGCCACAGGCCCGGAACGCCAGCCCATCCAGCGCCGGGCCGCCAGGAACGTCAGATCGGCCTCCACCTCGCCCGGCAGCGTGCACAGGGGCACCCCGGTCTCGCTCCGTACGGCCTGGAGGATCTCCTGCCGGTTGGGCGCGTCGCGGACCACCGCCGTCGCGAACGCGAGGGGAGCGTCGGCCCCCCATCGCTCGGCGGTCGCCGCGGCGGCGGCCCTCGCCCGGACCAGGTGCGCCACCGCGGCCTCGCCCAGACGGCCGTCCTCGTCGGCCTGTTCCGACAGCCGCTGCTTCCACTTCGCGGTGTGCACGGGTAACGGCACACCGCGCTCCGCGTCCGCCACCATGAGGCGGATCGTATTCGAACCGACGTCAATCACGCTCATCCGCATGGGCCGGACGTACCCAGGCCGGACCGGAGGATGCCTCACCCGGCGATCCGGTACGACAGCCACCCGACGGGGCACCCGAATCCCCGCCCGCCTCCGGCCGTCCCCCTCCACGCGAGCGGTCCCGCGCCGGCGCCCGCGACAGGGCTCTCCCCGCGGCGGAAGGAAGACGGTGCCCGCCCGCCGCTGCCCCCCGCCCCCGATCTGCCGGGCCGCCCGGTCCTGGGCTTCCTCGCCTGCGCGGCCGTCGTCCGGCGCCGGGCCTTTCTCGACGCGGGCGGCTACCACGGAGTGCTGTTCTTCGGCGGCGAGGAGACGCTGCTCTTCTACGATTCCGCGGCCCGCGGCCGGATTGTCACCTGCCGGGTGCTGGGCATGTGTGCCGAGGGCGCACGGCGACGACTCGGCCCTCCCGCCTGCCACGATGGGCGACGCCGCCCCCCCGGGGCGCAGGAGAGTCTCCCCGGCGGCACGGCATCCCGCCCACACCCGGTGGAGCGGCCTGCCGTGCAGCCCGGCAGCCAGGGCCCGCTCGTGGACCTGCCGGGCGCCGCAGGGCGGCGGGGGGAGGGAGGAATGTCCGGTCATGGCCCCACCCGTTCCGGAACCGGCTGCCGCCGCGTGCGCGACGGCACACCGGCGCCGTCCCTGCCGAGCGGCCGCGTCCGCCGGTGGACGACGCGCCCGCGCAGCCAGTGCCGGTGCCGCGGTGGGTGGGATCAGCGCGCCCGTCAGCGCCATCGAGGCCACCTCGTCGCGCGTGTGCGGCGTGGACACCGCCCGCAAACTCAGACGTCGCCGGTGACGGGTGCGGTGCCTGCCTGAGGGAGGGCGGACACCACACGGCTGAGCCTCACCACGCCCCACACGATGAGCCCGACCCCGATCGCCTCGGGCAGGAGCCACCACCCGGTGCGGATCCGCTCTCCGAACAGCATGATGCCCAGCAGCAGGCTCACGGTGGCGTCACCGATGGTCAGCGCCGGCTGCGATGCGGCCAGCCAGCCCGCCTGCAGCGCGTTCTCCAGCAGCAGCACCGCCCCGATGCCGGTCAGCGCGAACCCGTAGGTCTGCCAGGACTCCAGGAAGGCCGTCGGCCCCCGGTCGGCGAAAGTGCCCGTGGCGGACTTCAGCAGGGCCGCGGTGAGGGCGTTGCCGATGGCCGCGGCCGTCCCCAGCACGGCGGCGCGGAACAGCGGCGGGCGGCCCGGGCGGGCCAGGGCGACCGCTGCGGCCATCGCCCCGAGGCACACCGCCAGCGCCGGGACCCATCGGTCCATGGGGGCGTCATGCCGTGTTCCGGAGGGAGCGGCCGCCCCCAGCACCACGGCCAGCCCCGTGACCACCCCGGTGATCGCCCACCAGGCCGCGGGGGGCAGCCGCCGGTCCATGAGCCGGGCCACGACCAGCAGGGCGAAGGGCAGCTCAAGGACGAAGAGTGGCTGCACCAGCGACATCGGTCCGTTCACCAGGGCCAGCGCCTGGAAGAGCGCGGCGCCGACGACCCCGGCTACACCGATGAGCCAGGCGGGGCGGTGCGCGAGGTCGAGCACCAGCCGCAGCCCCCCGCCACGCGGCACGGTGGACGCCGCCTTGCGCTGGAAGGCGGTCCCCACCGCGTTGCTGGCGGCCCCCATGACGGCGAACAGTGCGGCGAGCCCGATCACCCCTCCAGCATGCCCCGGGACGTCGCCCGCGGCTCCCCGGCCGGGGCAGCCGGGCGGCGTGTCAGACCGCGGTGGTGTCCTCGCCGGAGTCCACGGGCACGTCGAGTTCGTGGACGAGGCGGCGCAGGATGGGGCCGTACTCGGGGTGGGCGAGGGCGGAGGCCATCTGGGCGACCAGATAGTCGGCGGGATTGCCGGTGTCGTACCAGCGGCCCTGGATGACCTGCCCGTACACGGCGCGGGTGGCGGCGTAGGCGTTGAGGGCGTCGGTCAGGTAGATCTCGCCCTGCCGGTGCTCGTACCACCGCCGGGTCTGTTCGCGCAGTTCGTCGATGATGCCGGGCGTGACGACATAGCCGCCGATGGCCGCGTACGAGGACGGCGCGTCGGCGGGCTTGGGCTTTTCGACCAGGCCGGTGATGCGCAGCAGCCCCTCGCCGAGGTCCTCCTTGACGATGGGCACGCCGTAGCGCCGGGAGCCGGCCGGGTCCACGGGCATCAGGGCCAGCACCGGGCAGCCGGTCTGCTCGTAGGCACGGATCAGCTGCTGCGCGCGGGGCACCTCGGCCACGAACACGTCGTCAGGCCACAGCACCAGCACCGGCTCGTCCCCGGTGTTCCGGGCGGCGTTCAGCACGGGCGTGCCGTTGCCGTACGGGCCGTGCTGGTCGAGGTAGGTGATGTGTCCCTTGTGGGCCAGCTCGGCGACCTCCTCCACCGCGTCCGCGTACGCCGTCTTGCCGTCGGCGCGCAGCTGCGCGACCAGCGCGGGGTTGGGCCGGAAGTGGTCCTGGACGAGGGACTTTCCGCCGGAGACGACGATCGTGATGTCGGTGATGCCGGAGTCCACCAGTTCGCGCACGGTGTGCTCGATCACCGGCTTGTCGCCGACGGGCAGCATCTCCTTCGGCGTGGCCTTGGTCAGAGGCAGCAGTCGGGAGCCCAGACCGGCAGCGGGGATCACGGCCCTGCGGATCGTCGGGGACATCGGGTCTCTCCCGGTCGAACGGCACACCGCGCCGGCCGGCACGGCATCCGCCGACGTTACCAACGCGCGGGGCTGCCGGGGGAACGGTCGCCCATCACCCGGCAACGCCCATGGCCGGTCTTCCGCGGCGTTCTCACCGAGGCGGGTGAGAGGTCCCTCCGGACGCATGACCCCCTTCCGCGGGCGCCGGCTCCCCGCGCCGGGGCCGGGCCTGTGAACCGGGACCGGGTGCCCGGCAGCGTGGAACCCGGCAGCATGCGCCGCACGGGCACGCTGCCGGGTTCCTGATCGGCATCGAGAGTGTGATCGCCCTCCGTGGGTCGTACGTGCTGACGACCACTCCTGACGACTGGACCGGCTGGTGCCGGGCAGTCGTGGACGACACGCCTCAGACCGGAACCCCGGCCCGATTCCGGCGGGCCGGGGTTTCCCTTCGACAGGTCACATGAGTGACTCGGTTACTTGTCGTAGCCGCCGTAGCCGCCGTAGCCGCCGAAGCCGCCGAAGCCGCGGCCGTAACCGTGGCGGTAGTCCTGGACGACTCGGAAGCTGCCCACCACTCCGTGGTGGACGCGCAGCCCACCCCGGACGCGCCGGGGGTACAGCCCGTTGCTCGAGCTGTGCGGGCCGACGGTGGCGATGGGCGAACCGTTGTCGCAGGTGGCGCCGTTGAAGACCTCGACGGTCTTCCAGCTGTCGTTGCGGACGTTGAGGCTCTTGGAGCCGAGTCCGCTGACGACGGTGATGCAGCCGCCAGGGAAAGCGGTGTAGGTCCGCTCGTTGATGTGGATGAGGCCGATGTAGTGGCCCCGACGGCGGTGGCCGTAGCCGCCCTTGCCCTCGTTGCCCTTGCCGCCACCGCCCTCGGGGGCGGCGGCAGGGGCCTGGGGGGCGGCG
>NZ_JBHUDX010000001.1:14732-19464 GCF_042678285.1 Streptomyces caeni | reverse complement strand
CCGCCTGGGCCGGCCCGGAGGCGGCCGAGGCATACGTGATGCCTGTGGCCGCGAGGGCTGCCGCCGCCGCGAACGCGGCGGTGACAGCGGTGGAACGCGTTGCCATGTCACTTCTCCTCTCTGAGAGACGTCGGCTGTGAGAGCCGATGCGAGATTGAACGTACAGATGATCTCGAAATCTGTCATATCGGACATACCGAAAATCTGATGACCAATCCGATTGGCGTAACGGTGACGCTGACACGACGTCACTCCGGCGACGTCCTGCCCGTGGGGCCCGCAGGTGCCGGCCGGTCACCAACCGGTCGTGAGGTGATGATTGAGGAGCAGCGCGAGGACGGCCTGCGCGGCCAGCCAGGCGCGGGGTCGGGGCAGGAGCGCGCAGGCCGTCAGCAGCCACATCGCGAACGGCAGCCAGATGCGTTCCGTCTCCGCCTTGCTCATGCCGGACAGGTCGGCGACGAGCAGCGCGAGCGGGGCGGACAGCACGAGCACCGCGAGGCGTGCCTCGGCGGACGGGGCGGACGGGCCCGGCGGAGTGAGAGCGCCCGCGCGCCGCCGGACAAGTGCGGGCCCGGCGCGCCGCAGACCCGCCGCCGTCGCCGGGCCGACGATGAGCACCGTTCAGGCGAGGTTCGCCCACACCCAGTAGCCGCAGGGCCGGGTGCCTCCGGCGCCCTGGTGGTAGCGCCGGACCAGCCCGGACCAGCAGGCGGTAGGCCTCCCACCGTTCGAAGCCGGAGAGGGTGAACAGCAGCGGGACCACGAGGAGTCCGCCGATCAGGAGCGGGAACCCCTCGGCCAGGTGACGGCGGCGGTTGCGTCCGAGCACCACGGCGCCCGCAAGGATCGGTGCGAACAGCGTGAGCCCGTACGACAGATGGCAGGTCAGACCGAACAGCAGTCCCGAACCGAACGTGGCGGCCCGTCTGCCGCCCGCCCGGTCATTGCGAGGGCGAGCAGCGCCACGGACCAGGCGGCCACCGCCGCGAAGTACGCGTCGGCGGAGGTGCCCATCCACACGGCGGCCCGCGCCGACACCAGGAACGGTGCCGCGCGCCGCGCCAGGTCCTCCCCGGCCAGCGCCCGCACCGCCACCAAGGACTGCCACGCAGGCCGTGGCGCCGACGGTGATGCACCAGACCCGGCCCAGCCCCCGCCGCGCAGTCCGAGACGGTCCAGCAGGACGAACGCGAGGGTGGACGCGGGGGGATGCCCGGCGACATGCGCGGGCCGGTGGCCGGGGGAGTGGAGAAGGACGTGGTGGGTGAAGTCCCGCAGGGTGGCCGGGATGTCGTGGAAGCGGTCGATGACCTGGAGGTACTCGTAGCGGGTGGTGAGGCGGACCGCCACACCCCGCTGCCAGCCGTCGACGAGGGCGTGGGAGAACGTCCAGACCGTGGCGGTGCCCCAGACCGCCGCGAGCAGCGCGCGCCACGGCAGCCGCGCGGCCACTGCGGGGCCGTACACCACCACGGCGATGGCCACCGTCAGCGCGGCCGGGGTGCCCGGCCCGACGTGCGGGTCCCGACTAACGGGCAGTGGTGGCCAGTTCACGAACGGTGTGTGGTGGACGTCCTGGATGTGGCGGCCGATCGACACCGCCGCCACGACGAGTGAGGCGGCGGCCAGGGCGGCGATCAGATCACGAAGAGAGGGGCGGGTCACAGCGGAACGCTGGGTCCGGGGCGGAAAAAGCGGCGGCCGCCCGGCGCGGACGTCAGCGTTTCGTCATGGCTCGCGAACCCCTTGACGGGGTGGTCCCTGCCTACGGTCGGGGCATGCCACGGTCTCCCTTCTCTCCCTCGTTCTGGCGCAGCCCGCTGCGCGGGCCCTGGTTCACCTCGATGCTCGGACTCGTCCTGCTGCGGGATCACGGTGCTGTTCGTGACCGGACTGCTGTCGTACGCCGCCTACAACCCCGGTCTGTCGCCGGTGAACGACAAGACCCCCGGCAAGGGCCTGCTCGGCTTCTACCTCTTCGCCTGGCCGACCGACCCGCCCTGGCTGTACCGGCTCACCCAGGGTGTCCACGTGACGCTGGGGATCACGCTCATCCCCGTCGTGCTGGCCAAGTTGTGGTCGGTCGTGCCGAAGCTGTTCGCGCTGCCGCCCGCCCGCCCGCCCGGTCGCTCGCGCACGCGCTGGAGCGCGTCTCGTTGCTCCTGCTGGTCGGCGGTGCCCTGTTCGAGTTCACCACCGGGGTGCTCAACGTCCAGCTCGACTATGCCTTCCCCGCCTTCCCCGGCTCCTTCCACCCGCTGCACTTCTACAGAGCCTGGGTCTTCTTCGCCGCGTTCGTGGCGCACGCCGCGCTCAAGACGCCGGCGGCCGTGCGCAATCTGCGCCATCCACGCGAGGAGGAGGGGGAGCTGGTGTCCCCGGTACCCGCACCGCCGACCGTGTCGCGGCGCGGGGCGCTGGGACTGGTCGGGGCCGGCTCGCTGCTGCTGTTCGGCACGACGGCGGGACGCGGCTTCGACAGGCCGCTGCGGCGGACGGCCATCCTCGCGCCGCACGGTGGTGCCGACCCGGCCGGCGGCCCCGGAGGCTTCCAGGTCAACAAGACGGCCGCGTACGCGGGGATCAGCGCCGCCGAGACGGGCGGCGAGGCGTGGCGGCTGATCGTCACCGGGCGCACCGGCACCGTTCGGCTCAGCCGTGCCGGACTGCTCGAACTGCCCCTGCACAGCGCGGCGTTGCCGATCGCCTGTGTAGAGGGCTGGGCTACCTCCGACCAGTGGTGGCGCGGGGTCCGGCTGAGCGACCTGGCGGCGCTCGTCGGGTACGGCACTCCCCCCGACGTCCTCGTGGAGTCCCTCCAGCGGCACGGCGCCTTCCGCCGGGCCGCCCTGCGCGCCAACCAGGTGGCGGACCCGCGCTCCCTGCCGGCCCTGTACGTCAACGGCGAGGATCTCACCCCCGACCACGGCTACCCCGCCCGGATCATCGTCCCCGCGGCGCCCGGTGTGCTCAACACCAAGTGGGTGGCCCGGTTGACCTTCGGCGACCTGTGAGGAGCGCTGTGAGAAGTACCACGAGAAGTACCACGAGAAGTACTCAGGGAAGAATCACGAGAAGAATCACGAGAAGAACTACGAGCGCAGCCACGAGAGATACCGCGACACCTGGTCGGTCCGTCCTCGGCAGCCCGCTGCCGATCCTGCTGCTGGTCTGCTCGTTCGCACTCGCCTGGTACGCGGGCGTGCGGTTGCTCAGGGGTGACTGGGTCTCGGTCGCCCTGTGGTTCGTGGGAGCGGCGCTGCTGCACGACCTCGTGCTGCTGCCGCTGTACGCGACGGGGGACCGCGCGCTCGTGAGGGCCCTGGGCGCGGTCGGGCGCCGGGAGTGGGCGGGGTACGTCCGCGTACCGGCCGCCCTGTCGGGGCTGCTCCTGCTGGTCTGGTTCCCGTTGATCAGCGGCCGGGTGACGAGCCGTTACCGATCGGCCACCGGGCTGTCGGCGGACGGGTTCCTCGGCCGCTGGCTCCTGATCACGGCCGTGCTCTTCGGCGGCTCGGCGCTGCTGTTCGTACTGCGGCTGCGCAGGGCGGCGAAACAGCGCCCGCCGGCCGTCCACTGACCGACGGCACGCCAGCCCGCGCGGCGCGCATGGCGCAGCAGGGCCGGCGTGCCCAGGCGGGCCCAGAGGAACGGGGCGCCCGCGCTGTGCCGGTCGTCGGAGCCGTGGACGACCTGGACGCGGACCCGCTCGTCGATGTCCACGGCCACGGTCTCGGCGATCAACAGCCCACCAGGAACCAGGAGCTGGACCAGGCGACGCAGGAGGGCGCGCGGGTCGCCGCCGATGCCGACGTTGCCGTCCATGAGGAGGGCGGTGCCCCAGCCGCCCTCGCCGGGGACCGGGTCGAAGACGGAGCGGAGCAGCGCCGGGCCCTCCCCGCGCTCCCGATGTCCCAGGCGGCGGACCGTCTGCGCGACGGCCGCCTCACTGACGTCGATGCCGAGGACGCGCCGCCCTTGTGCGGCGAGCGCCGCGACCAGCCGGCCCGGCCCGCATCCCACGTCCAGGACGGCGCCCTCGCAGCGCTCGAGCACCTCCAGGTCGACCGGGTCGGCGGCCGCGCACCACCGTTCCACCTCCAGCGGCAGCAGCCAGCCGTCGGCCCGCCGCAGGAACAGGGGACCGCGGCCGGTCCGCAGGGCGTCGGAGTACGGATCGGCGGCGGCCCACGCAGGCGTGGTGATGCCCGCGGTCCGTGTCGCGGCGACCGCCGTGGCGAGGTCGTGTGCTGTGCTCATCGGTCGGCGACCGCCCCGAGGCGGGCCAGTTCCGCGGCGAACCGGCCGCGCGGGGCCGCGGCGGCGACCGACCGCGCGTCGGCGGCCGTGTCGACGTCGCGCAGGCGGGGCAGATCGCGTACCCGAAGTCCGGCCGCCGTGAGGCGCCCTCGCTGGACCGCGCCCGTGACGGCCGTCGACATGGGCACCCCCCGCAGCAGACCGGGATCGGGCTCGGCCAGCCCCAGAGCCCAGAAGCCGCCGTCCTCGGCGGGGCCGAAGCAGGCGTCGTATCCCTCGAAGTCCACCGTGAGCAGGTCCGGTGTCACCTGCGGGGTGTCCATCCCGATCAACAGCGCCGGACCTTCGCAGCAGGCGAACGCGTCGGCCAGGCGCTCGTCCAGGCCGCCCGGGCACTGCGCCACGACGTCGAAGCCGGGCGGCAGCCAGGGGCCGGGGGAGCCGTCGAGGACGAGCACCCGGCGTGTCG
>NZ_JBHUDX010000001.1:0-14649 GCF_042678285.1 Streptomyces caeni | reverse complement strand
AGGACGCGCCGGGACGAGGGGGCCGCCGCCACGGTGCGCAGTGTGTCGGCGAGCGCGGCCTCGGCGAGCACCGCCGCCTCCTCAGGGGTGAAGGGCGGGGTCAGGCGGGTCTTCACCCGGCCCGGTCGCGGCTCCTTGGCGATGACGAGCAGCGTGGTCACCGGGGGGTTCCTCCTCCTGCGTCCGGTGCGGCCGGCTCGGCCAGCACCCGGCTCATGTCGCGCACCGCCTGCCAGGTGCCGCGCCAGGTGCCCGTCACCTTCGAGGCACCCGTGCGCGGCAGGTACGGCACGTCGTGCTCGGCGATGCGCCAGCCCGCGTCGGCGGCCCGCACGACCATCTGCAGGGGAAAGCCGCTGCGCCGGTCGGTGAGCCCGAGGCTGAGCAGCGGTGCGCGCCGGGCGGCGCGCAGCGGGCCGAGGTCGTGCAGCCTCAGCCCGGTGCGGCGGCGCAGCATCCGAGCGAGCGCGAGATTGCCGACGCGGGCATGGGCGGGCCAGGCGCCCCGCCCCCGTGGCCGGCGCCGACCGAGCACCAGGTCGGCGTCGCCGCGGCGCAGCCGGTCGACGAAGGGCACGAGGAGCGACGGGTCGAGTGAGGCGTCGCAGTCGCAGAAGCACACGATTTCGGCGCGGGCGGCGGTCAGCCCCGCATGACAGGCGGCACCGAACCCGCGGCGCGACTCGTGGACCACGGTCGCGCCCAGCTCACGGGCGATGCCGGCCGAGCCGTCGGTGGAACCGTTGTCCACGACCAGGGCGCGCCAGCCGGGCGGGATGCGGTCGAGTACCCAGGGAAGGGCCTCGGCCTCGTTCAGGCAGGGGAGGACGACGTCGACGTCCGAGGGGGCAGGAGAGGTCACGGCTCTCACCCTACGAGCGCGAAAGGGGCATTTCGGGCCTCGTTCCTTACGAAACAGGGACGTCGGGAGCGGGGAGCGGCAGCGAGGCGGCAGGAGCAGGGACGGGGTGCCAGGCTGGACGAATGCAGCAGCCGTACGAACCGATGGGGGCCGGGTCCGCCGGGCACGGGCCGGCCGAGGCCACCCGTGTCCTTGTGGTGGAGGACGACCCCACCGTCGCCGAAATCGTCTCCGGGTACCTCGACCGCGCCGGCTACCTCGTGGACCGTGCGGGGGACGGCCCGGGCGCTCTCGCCCGGGCCGCCGCCCACTGGCCGGACCTGGTGGTCCTGGACCTGATGCTGCCCGGGATGGACGGCCTGGAGGTCTGCCGCCGGATGCGCCAGAGGGGCCCCGTGCCGGTCATCATGCTCACCGCGCGCGGCGACGAGGACGACCGGATCCTGGGCCTGGAGGTGGGCGCCGACGACTACGTCACCAAGCCGTTCAGCCCGCGGGAACTGGTGCTGCGGGTGGAGTCGGTGCTGCGCCGGACCCGCCCCACCAGGCCGGGGACGGGAACCGGCCCGCTGCACGCGGCGGGCTTGCGCGTCGATCCCGCCGCCCGGCGCGCGGCCAAGAACGGCGCCGAACTCGCGCTCACGCTGCGTGAGTTCGACCTTCTCGCGTTCTTCCTGCGCCATCCGGGCCGGGCGTACAGCCGCGAGGACCTGATGCGCGAGGTGTGGGGCTGGGACTTCGGCGACCTGTCGACCGTCACCGTCCATGTCCGCCGACTGCGCGGCAAGGTGGAGGACGACCCGGCCAGACCGCGCCTGATCCAGACCGTGTGGGGCGTGGGGTACCGATTCGACGCCGCAGTCGGCGAGGAGTGACCATGCGCGACACCCTGCTCATCGCCCTGTTCGCCTTCCTCGGCGCGGCTGCCGCCGGGCTGCTCGGCGCGGGGGCGCTGTGGCTGCTGCGCCGCCGCTCGCTCACCGCCTCGCTCACCGTCGTCGCGGCGGTGGCCGTGGCCGCGATGCTCGCGGGCACCCTGGCGGTGGCGTGGGCGATGTTCCTGTCCCCGCACGACCTGAGCGTCGTCACGACGGTCGTCGCGATGGCGGCCGTCGTCTCGCTGGCCACCGCCCTGGTGCTGGGGCGCTGGGTCGTCGCCCGCAGCCGCGAACTGGCCCTCGCGGCCCGTTCGTTCGGCGACGGCGGAGCCTTCGCGGCCCCCGACGGGCCGGCCACCGCCGAACTCGAGGCGCTCAGCCGGGAACTGGCCGCCACCAGTGACCGGCTCGCCGAGTCCCGCGACCGCGAACGCGCCCTGGAGTCCTCGCGCCGCGAACTCGTCGCCTGGATCTCCCACGACCTGCGCACCCCGCTGGCCGGACTGCGCGCGATGGCGGAGGCGCTGGAGGACGGCGTCGCCGCCGCCCCCGACCGCTATCTGAAGCAGATCCGCACGGAGGTCGAGCGTCTCAACGACATGGTCGGCGACCTCTTCGAGCTCTCCCGCATCCACGCGGGCGCCCTCGCACTGTCCCCGTCCCGGATCTCCCTGTACGACCTCGTCGGCGACGCCCTGGCCGGGGCGGACCCGCTGGCCCGGGAACTCGGCGTCCGCCTGGTCGGCGCCCGCGTCGAACCGGTGCCGGTCGAGGTGGACAGCAAGGAGATGAGCCGCGTCCTGGGCAATCTCCTCGTCAACGCCATCCGCCGCACGCCCGCCGACGGCACGGTCGCGGTGGGCGCCGAGCGCCGGCCCGAGGGCGTCGTGGTGTCCGTGACGGACGGCTGCGGCGGTATCCCGGAGGACGACCTGCCGCGGGTCTTCGACACCGGCTGGCGCGGCAGCCACGCCCGTACCCCACCGGCCGGCGCGGGCCTGGGGCTGGCCATCGTCCGCGGGATCGTCGAGGCCCACCAGGGCCGGGCCGCCGTGCACAACATCCCCGGCGGCTGCCGCTTCGAGGTCACGCTGCCCGCGGCCGAGGCCTGAGCCCCCCTGCGGGCTTGCGCCGTGCGGGCTCACTCCCCGCGCAGCCGGGCTCGGGCGAACTCTCCCATGCCTTCCTGGAAGCCGACCTCGGGCTTCCATCCCAGTTCGGCCCGCAGCCGCGACGAGTCCGCGGTGATGTGACGTACGTCCCCCAGCCGGTACTCCCCGGTGACGACCGGCCCGGGGCCGCCGTACGCGTCGGTGAGGACCCGCGCCATCTCGCCGACCGTGTGCGGCTCGCCGCTGCCGGTGTTGTACACCGCGAGCCCGCCGTGGGCCGGATTCGCCTCCAACGCCAGGGCGTCGGCCGTGGCCACGTCCCGCACATGCACGAAGTCCCGCCGCTGGCGGCCGTCCTCGAACACCCGCGGGGCCTCACCCCGGGCGAGGGCGGAGCGGAAGAAGGAGGCGACTCCCGCGTACGGGGTGTCGCGGGGCATCCGGGGGCCGTAGACGTTGTGGTAGCGCAGCGACACGGCGGCCCCGCCCGTGGCCCGTGCCCATGCGGCGGCCAGATGCTCCTGGGCGAGCTTCGTCGTCGCGTACACGTTCCGCGGATCGACCGGGGCGTCCTCGCCGACCAGCCCGGACGCGGGCGCCCTTCCGCACACGGGGCACTCGGGCTCGAAGCGCCCGGCCTCCAGAGCGGCGACCGACCGCGGCCCCGGCCGCACCTCACCGTGCTGTGCGCAGGTGTAGCGCCCCTCCCCGTACACCACCATCGACCCCGCCAGCACCAGCCGCCGCACGCCCGCCTCCGCCATGGCGGTCAGCAGCACCGCCGTGCCGAGGTCGTTGCGGGAGACGTACTCCGCGGCGTCGGCGAAGCCGTTTCCCAGGCCGACCGTCACCGCCTGGTGACACACGGCGTCCACACCCGACAGGGCACGGGCGACCGCCTCACGGTCCCGCACGTCCGACCCGGCGTCCGCCCGTACGTCGAACACGACGGGCTCGTGCCCGCGCGCCCGGAGCGTCTCGACCACATGGGACCCGATGAACCCGGCACCGCCGGTGACCGGTACACGCATGCGCCCACGCTAGGGGGTGTTTCGGAAGTCCCGCACAGCACCCACGGCGCCCGGCACGCTCCCCCAAGCTCTTCGAGCAGGGGGCTCCCCCTCTCGCCGCACCGGCCGAAACCCCAAGTGCGTCCAGTACGAGGGCTTTCGTCCGGCACGCCGAGAGCACGCACCGGACACCGCGGGCACCGCACAGGACTTCCGAAACACCCCCTAGGCCGCTGACCGTGCCCCACCGCATGTCCGGCCCCCACGTCACCGGTCTGCAGGGAATCCGGGTGCCCCGGCACCTCACGGCTGTGTCCCCGGGCAGGCGACGGACGGCGACCAGGACCGAGCGCGGCGGAGTTCCTGGGGCGCCCCGGCCGCATGCTCGCGTACGCCTGGACGGCCACGGGCCGGCCGGGACGGCGCCGGGCCCTGACCCCCGTGCGATCGGCCGCCGAACACGTGATTGTGCGCGACGCCGTCGCCGCCTGCGCCACCGCGGCAAGGGGGTCGGTGATGCTGGCAGACGGCCGGTGCGAGGGCGCCGTGCCCCCGCGCCCTCTCACCGCCTACCCAGGAGGCAGATATGACCGTGAACCGGATCGGCCTGGTGGTGCACGAGGGCCGAGCCGAGGCCGCCCATGCCGCACGAGAGGTGCGTACATGGTGCCGTGACCACGATGTGCCCTGCACGGTCATCGACGTGTGGGACGAGGGGAAGCGGCGCAGCGCCCGTGAAGAGGTCGAGGCAGCGGGCGATCCCGATCTCGTCGTCACCCTGGGAGGCGACGGGACCTTCCTGCGCGGCGCGCGACTGGCCGCCCACCACGACGCCCTGCTCCTGGGCGTCGATCTCGGGCGCGTGGGCTTCCTGACCGAGGTTCCCGCCACGATGGTGCACGAGGCCCTCGACGCGGTGGACGGGGATCGGATCACGGTGGACCGCCGCATGCTGCTGACCATGCGGGCGTCGTGCAGACTCGACGTGCCCGGGGACATGAAGGCGCTGCTGCGCTACGGGCGTGGGCCCCTGCTTCCCCCTCCGCGGGTGCGCACGGACTGCGCGACCGCCGCGGACTGGGGCATCGCGCTGCACGTCACCGCCCTCAACGACATCGTCCTGGAGAAGCTGTCGCACGACCGCCAGGTGTCGGCCGCCGTGTATCTGGCCGGACAGCTCCTCGCGTCCTACTCCGCCGACGCGCTGCTGGTCGCCACCCCCACCGGGTCGACGGCCTACAGTTTCGCGGCCGGCGGTCCCGTCGTCTCCCCCCAGGCGGACGCTCTGGTCTTCACCCCGGTCGCACCGCACATGGCGTTCGACCGTTCGGTCGTGGCCGCCCCGGACGAACCCGTCGCGATGCGTCTGCTCCAGCGTTCGGGGCGGGCCGCGGTCAGCATCGACGGCCAACTGCGCGGCGTGCTGGAGCCGGGCGACTGGATCGGCGTCTATCGCGCTCCGCAGCGACTGCGCGCAGTGCGGCTGGAGCCCACGAACTTCTACGGCCGTCTGCGTGACCGTATGAACCTCACGGACGCCCCGGCCGCGGTCGCCGACGGCGAGCCCGCTCCTTTGTGGCCGCACAGCACCCCGGTGCCCGACGACCTGTCGCACCTGACCTTCTCCCGCGCCCGGCCGCTTCCCCCGTGAGCCGGTCAGGCGACAGGCGCGTTCCCGCGATGCCGGGCCGGGCCATGGGTACTCGCCCTGTCCGCGACCTGGCCGAAAGGAGTTCGCCGTGACATCGTCCTCGCGACCCGGTGGAGGACGCCCGGCCGCGAACGCGCCCGCGGAGGGGCCGGATCCCAACCGGTGGCGGGCCCTGTGGGTCACCCTTGTGGCCGGTTTCATGATCCTGCTCGATGTGACCATCGTGGCGGTCGCCCTGCCGTCGATGCAGCGGAACCTGCACGCCTCGCCGGCCCAGGTGCAGTGGGTGGTCTCCGGATACGCCCTGACGTTCGCGCTGGCGCTCGTGCTGGCCGGACGCGTCGGTGACGCTGTCGGCCGGCGCCGTGTGTTCCTGCTGGCAATGGCCGCCTTCGTGATGTGCAGCGTCGCCGCGGGTGCCGCCGCCACCGTCACCCTGCTCGTGGTGGCCCGTCTCGCGCAGGGCCTGGCCGCCGGCTGCCTGGCACCGCAGAACTCCGCCCTCATCCAGCAGTTGTTCTCGGGAGAGGAGCGGGGCCGCGCCTTCGGCTTCTTCGGCGCCACGGTCGGCCTGTCCGCCGCCGTCGGACCGATCACCGGCGGGCTCATCCTGGCCCTGGCCACCGGACCGCAGGGATGGCGCTGGATCTTCTACGTCAACGTCCCCATCGGAGCTGCCGCCGTGCTGCTCGGCCGCAGGCTGCTGCCCCGCGGAGAGCCCGGCCGCAGGGGACACCTCGACCTGCCGGGCGTGCTGCTCCTGGGCACCGGAGTGCTCGCCCTCATGTTCCCGCTCGTGCAGGCCGACTCCGGCGGCATCGCCCGGCTGTGGTGGCTGTTCCCGCTGGGCCTGGTCCTGCTGGCCGGTTTCGCCGGCTGGGAGCGGCACATCCTCATCCATGGCGGGGAACCCCTGTTCGACCCGCGGCTGATCACCGAGACCCGCGGGTACGCCACGGGCGCGGGCGTGGCCACCCTGTACTTCATCGGTTTCAGCGGGGTGTGGCTCGTGTTCGCCCTGTTCTTCCAGAACGGACTCGGCTTCACCCCGCTGCAGTCGGGCCTGGCGGTGACGCCGTTCGCGGTGGGCTCGGCCGGCGCGGCCGTGGTGGCGGGACGGCTCGTGGAGCGACTGGGCCGGCTGCTGACCGTGTGGGGGCTGACCGCGGTGATGGCGGGCCTGGGCGCGGCGGCGTTGCTGCTGTGCTTCGCCCCGACGCACATCGCGGTCTGGGCGGCGGCACCCGCCCTTCTGGTGGGCGGAATGGGCAGCGGCTTCGTCATCTCGCCGAACGTCACCATGACCCTGCGGGACGTCCCGGTCAGGATGGCGGGCGCGGCAGGCGGTGCGCTGCAGACGGGACAGCGACTGGGAGGAGCGGTGGGGACGGCTGTCCTTCCGGGCCTGTACTACGTGGTGCTCGGCTCGACGAGGCACGACTTCCGGGCGGCGGTGGCGGCGGCCATCGGGGTCGCGCTGGTCGCCATCGCCGCGGCCCTCGGCGTCGCCGCGGCGGACTGGCGCCGCGACGGCGGCGCCCACCCCGCCCGGCCGTGCCCTCCCGAGGTCGCGCACAGCCACACCCATGCGGCCCAGTGCTGAGCGCGCACATCCCTCTTCATGCTCGCGCGAGCCTTCGCCGCACCCTTGCCGGAATACAGCAAGATCGAAGTGCGGCATTCACGGCACCGCGTGAGGATGGCGATCAAGAGCGGAGAGCGAGCTGAGAGAAAGCCGGGCACTCCGCTGAACCATGCACCGAAGAAAGAGGGAACCATGACGGCAACGACGGAAAGCCCCACGCGCGAACGGGCAGGGATCGGCGAGGAAGAAATCGGTGGCGAATCCGCCATCGGCCCGATTCTGCTGGCTACACTGCTCGCCCGTCGTGAGGAGCGTGGTGGTGAGTCGCTGGTCGAGCATCCGTTGCTGCTGGCGGCTTTGATGCGTCGTCGTGAGGAGCGTGGTGGTGAGTCGCTGGTCGAGCATCCGTTGCTGCTGGCGGCTTTGATGCGCCGCCGTGAGGAGCGCGGTGGTGAGTCCATCATCCAGCATCCGTTGCTGCTGGCGGCTCTGATGCGTCGTCGTGAGGAGCGTGGTGGTGAGTCGCTGGTCGAGCATCCGTTGCTGCTGGCGGCTCTGATGCGCCGCCGTGAAGAGCGCGGTGGTGAGTCGTTGATCGAGCACCCGCTGCTGCTGGCCGCCCTCGCCCGCAACTGCTAGGACGTGGCGAGCCCTCCTGCCCTCCGACGGCGGCGCATCCCGATGCCGGAGGGCAGGCCCCGCACATCGATCAACCACTTGAGGAACCACCATGGCAGCTGAGTCCGGCGGAGAATCGGAACGGGATCCCGTAGAGGCATTCATCGACGAGGTATTCGAGGAAATGGTGCGTGAGGCTGGAATTCCGCATGCCGGCGCCAGTGTCAAACACGGAAAGGACCCGTTGGCGGCAGCCCTGGTCGAAGCGGCTGTGGCCTCACTGTCCCAGCCGGAGCCCTCAGGGGCGTCGGAACTGGAGAGGGTGCTGTTCGCGCAGGCCCTCGCGAAGGCGCTGGCGGAATCCCTGGCACCTGCCCTGGCGGACGCACTGGCTGTGGAGATCATGAAGGTGTTGAACCAGCATGCGAGCCCCGAGGCCGGCGGACAACAGGAATCCGTCGGCGCGACCACCCGCACCCGCAACCGCCGCCCGTCCGGTGGCGGCACCACCTGACACCGGAGCGGGCAGGGCTCATCCGCACCCGTTCCCCGGAACGGCGCCGTCGTCGCGCCAGGTCCCGTTGACCTCCGCGAGGTAGTCCCGGCACAGCGCGGCGCCGACCGGGCAGCGGTACGGCCGGCACTGCCTGCAGTACGACACATGGGCCACATAGGCCCGATAGCTCTCCAGATCCGCAGGGACTCGACGCTCCCGCACGTCATGCCGCTCCGCGGCGCCGCGCACCGCCACCCCGTGACGGGTGCGCGGGCGCACCGGGTTCTTCGACGACATGTGCCACGTCCCCTTCCGAGCCGGGGCCGGGTACGCGCGACGGCGTGGACGCTCACCGCGCGTACGGCGGCAGACGCTGGTGTCAGGGCTTGATGCCCACTCCGGTCCACAGGCTGACTTCGGCGTCCGTCGGCTGCTCGGCCACGGAGCCGTCCTCGGGCGAGGCACCGGGGCGCCAGCGGTGGCCGACGGCGATGCCGGGGTCGAGCAGGTCCAGCCCGTCGAAGAAGCGGGCGACATCCTTCTGGGAGCGGAACTGCACGGGTGTGCCCGCGCTGGTGTAGATGTCGGTGACCTTCTCCCAGGTGGGCGGGTCGAAGTCGGGCGTGCAGTGGCTCAGGGCCAGGGCGCTGCCCGAAGGCAGGGCGTCCAGCAGCCGGTTGACGATGCCGTACGGGTCCTGGGCGTCGGTCACGAAGTGCATCAGGGCGTTCAGGGACAGCGCCACGGGGCGGTTCAGGTCCAGCACCTCGGCCAGCTCCGGCGCCTCCAGCAGCGTCTCGGGCTCGTTGACGTCGGCCTCGATGTACATCGTGCGGCCCTCGGCGGTACTGCGCATCAGGCGCTCGGCGTACTTCAGGACGAGGGGGTCGTTGTCGGCGTAGACCACCCGGGCGTCCGGAACCACGGACTGGGCCACCTGGTGCAGATTCGGCTCGGTGGGGATGCCGGTGCCGATGTCCAGCCACTGCCGGATGCCGTGCTCCTGCGCGAGGACCCGGGTGGCCCGGTGCATGAAGGCCCGGTTCTCCCGGGCGCACACGAAGATGCCGGGGTAGGCGGCCGCGACGGTCTCCGCGGCCTTCGTGTCGATCTCGAAGTGGTCCTTGCCCCCGAGGTAGTAGTCGTACATGCGCGCGGAATGCGGCCTGCTGGTGTCGATGCCCCGCGCGGCGTGCGAGTCGGTCATCATCTCCCCTTCAGTGGTGTACATCGGCTGTGCGGGGCAGGTCGTAGCCGGGACCGACCCGGATCCTTCCCGCTCGTGCGTTGGTTCAGCCGGCCATCAGATGGTCGGCCAGTCCCTTCTTGACGCCGGCGACGAACGCGGCCATCTCCTCCGGTGTGTAGATCAGCGCGGGACCGGCGGGGTCGGTCGACTGGCGCACCGCCACCCGCCCGTCGGCCAGTTGCTTGGTCTCCACACACTGGCCCCCGTTGGGGCCGCTCCATGGGCACTCCCACCCCTGCTCGCCGAGGTCCGAGGCGGGCATCCCGTTGTAGACAAGGCCGTCGGTGGCGGTCATGAGTACTCCTTGCGCATGCGGTTCAAGAGCGCCTTGCTGTCCGCGGACGAGGTCAGCAGCGACATCCGGTTGTGCGCCTCGAGATGGGCGACGACGTCCGAGCGCTGGTCCAGGTACACGGAGGCGGAGAGGATTTCGCTGTAGACGATGTCGGGCAGCTCCGGCTCCTCGAACCGGAAATAGGTGAAGGGCGCGCACGCACCGACGTGGGCACCCGCGGTGAACGGAACGATGTCGAGGCTGATGTGGTCCAGCTCCGAGACCTCAAGGAGCCGGTCGATCTGTTCCCGCATCACCTCGGAGCCGCCCACCACCCGGTGCAGCACGGCCTCCTCCATCACCACCCACAGCGTGGGAGCGTCCGCTCTCTCCAGCAGGCTCTGGCGGCGCAGCCGTAGACCCACGCGCCGCTCCAGGTCCTCCTCGTTCTCGTTGGGGAAACCCCCGCGCAGGACGCCGCGCGCGTACGCGTGCGTCTGCAGCAGCCCCGTGACGTAGTGGGGCTCGTAGGTCCGCAGCGTCTTCGCGCCGGACTCCAGGCTCACATAGGCGGTGAACCAGCTGGGCAGCACGTCACGGTACGCATGCCACCAGCCGGGCTCGTTGGCCTGCTCAGCGAGGGCGACGAACTCGTCGATCTCCTGCTGGTCGGCCCCGTAGGTCTCCAGCAGCTTCTCCACGTAAAGAGGCTTGAGGCCGACCTCCGCCTTCTCCAGACGGCGGATGGTCAAGGGCTTCACCCGCAGGGCCCTGGCGGCGTCGTCCAGCGACACCCCCGCACCCTGCCGCCTGTCCTGCAGCCGCCGGCCCAGGATCATACGCAGAACGGTGGGTGCACCGGTGCCGGAACCCGAACGAGCCTCGCTCACGCCCAAACCTCCTGAGGGACTGTCACCAGCACCATTCTGATGGCGACTTGATGATGCCACCAGATGCGTATCGTCTTCTTGAAATTATCAGGGAGCCGGTTGCAGCGTGAACTGCGCCATGAGCATGATTAGTTGTGTGAGCGAATCGGCCGGCGCGAGCGCACCGTCGTCGTCAACCCTGCGCGCAACCCGCGGAGTTGGCGCGCTCAGGTGTCCCAGCCGCAGGCCGTACCGCAACGCCCCCCTGGACGGGTCCGCTGCTCACCTTCCCCGTCTCCCGCCCCCATGGAAGGCGACCACCGTGTCCCCCCACACGACCCCCTCCACCCAGCTCTTAGACACCGCGGGCCCGCGCCGGGCACACCGGCTGGGCCTCCCCGCGCACCGCTCCAGCGTCGGCGTCGCCCGGCGCTCGATGGGCGCCTGGCTGGCCTCTTGGCGCCTGCCCGACGAGATCCGTGACGACGCGGTCCTCCTCGTCTCCGAACTGGTCACCAACGCCGTCGTCCACACGCTCAGCGCACGGATCCTGTGCGGCGCCGAACTTGTCATGGACAGGCACCTGCGCATCGAGGTGCACGACCAGGGCCACGGGTGCAGCGGTCTGCCGCCGTGCCGGCCGGGCACCGACGACGAGAGCGGCCGGGGCCTGCTCCTCGTGGAGGAACTCGCGGAGAGCTGGGGAACCGGTCCCTCCAGGCTCACGGGGGGCAGTGTGGTGTGGGCGACCCTGGCATGGCGCACCGCGGGCCCGGCGACCCGGCCGTTCGCCCTGCCCTCGTGACCGCGGCCGGACGGACGCCGGTGGGGTGCCGTCGCGCGGCGCCGGCCCGGCCGTACACGAGGGTCAGGTGACGGAGCCGCCCGCCGGGTGTCCTGTCCCGGCACGCTGCGCCAGGGTTGCGGGCCGTCGCCCACGGCTCCAGGGGCGGGGCCGGTGCTCGCCGCGGTCCCGGACCGGCCAGAACAGGACGTATGCGGTCGAGACGGCCGCGAAGCCCAGGCGGATCAGCCCACGGGCCGAGTCGTCGGGAACGACGAAGACACTGCCGTACAGCGTGATCAGGGCGATCCGGTTCCACCAGGGAACCAGGCGCCGCTGCCCGATCACGTCCCACAGCAGGGTGCCCGGCAGGACGGACGCGGTGTAGTACGTGTAGACGCTGGGGTCCAGCGCGATCCGGGCGTTCGCGCCGAGCAGGACGCCGCGGACCGGCGGCCGCGCCAGACGGCGAGGCAGCCGAGGACCAGGCCCAGCGCGGCCTGGGCCGGGCGGTCCCGGGGAGGGGTCCGGGGATCGCCGACGCCGAGCCGGCGCAGGGCGGGCGCCGGCTGGTTGGGGATGGTGAACTCGGCCGCGGCGAACGAGTGCGGGGCGCCCACGAAGAACGGCAGCCATGCCGGCGCGACCAGGCCCGCGCACCACAGGCCCGCGCGCGGCCACCCGTCTCCCGGCAGGGCGAGGGCGAACCAGAGCACTGTCCAGACGGCGAGCAGCGCCAAGTGCCCCCGCCGCCTGATGATGGGTACGTGCCTTTCCCTCGGTTCCTGTCCCACGCGAAGGGGCCCCGGATGCCGGGGGCCCCTCCTCGGAGACGGACGAACAGGAGGGAAGGTTCTGCCGCCGCAGCAATCCGGCGGCCGTGTCGTTCACTCCTTCGCGGGGATCAGTTCCGCGAGCAGGAGCGTCCGGTCGTCCGTGCCGGCGCCGGCGGACGCGCGGTGAAGGAGCCGCTGGCACCGGGACTGCAGCGTGCCGGGTCCCGCGGCGTCGGCGGACTCGGCGGCGTCCGTGTCGAGGAGCCCGGCGAGCAGGGAGATGCCCTGTTCGATGTCGGTGTGGCGGGACTCGACGAGGCCGTCGCTGTAGAGCAGCAGAAGGGTGGGCTCGGGCACGAGCAGCACGGTGGGCTCGTAGGTGCCCGAGCCGACTCCGAGGGGCAGGCCCGCGCTGCGGAGCGTGATCGGTGCGCAGTGCCCGTCCGGGCCCCGGATCAGCGGGGGAGGGTGGCCGGCGCCCACGAAGGTGCAGGTGCGGCTCCGGGCGTCCCACTCGGCGTACATGCAGGTCGCGAAGGAGGCTCCCGGAGTGTCGCAGGCCAGGTCGTCGAGCCGGCGCATCAGGTCGCCCGGGGTGATGTCGATGCCGGCCAGGGTGCGTACGGCCGTGCGCAACTGGATCATGGCGACGGCCGATTCGGGGCCGTGCCCCATGGCATCACCGACGACCAGTCCGATACGGCCGCCCGGCCTGGGCAGTACGTCGAACCAGTCACCGCCGATGATGTTGTCCTGCCCGGCGGGCAGATAGCCGTGGGCGATGCGGCACCCCTCGAACGACTGGGCGGTGGCCGGGAGCAGACTGCGGCGGATGGCCAGCGCGGTGCGGCGTTCCCGCTCGTAGCGGCGTGCGTTGTCGAGGGCCACACAGGCCCGCGCGGCCAGCGACTCCACGCCCGCCGCGTCCTCCGGCAGGAAGACGGCGCGGCCCGCGCCGCGGCTGCAGACGATGAAACCGGCGGAGGCGCCCCGCAGGTGCAGCGGCACGATGAGGAAGGAGGCATGCCGGAGGAGACGGCCGATGCGGGCTTCGTCGCCCCCGGAGGCGCTCAGCCGTTCGGATGTGTGGGCGTCGACCGTGTCGAGGAGTTGTGGACGCCTGGTGGCCAGGGCGCGCGCGTACGGCGTCTCGCGGGGGAAGACGATCACCTCGCCGACCGGGAGTATTCCCTCCCAGTCCATGCCGTCGCGCTGTCCCGCGCGCAGTGCCAGCCGGCGGGCCTCGATCTCGGACGGGTCCGCGGCGACGTAGGCGTTCTCATCGACGAGCCAGCGCTCCAGCAGGTAGACCGAGGCCGCGTCGCAGAAACCGGGCGTGAGCGCGTCCACGATGTGGCGGCCCGTCAGGTGCAGATCGAGTTCCGAGCCGATGACGTCGGCCGCGGGGGGAAACACGGGGCGCAGGCCGCCCGGACGTGCGGTGGAGGGTGCGTCGTCGGGACCGTTGAGCGCTTCGTTCCGCAGGGTCGTGCCTTTCCGGGTGGGGCCGGTGGTGATCCCGCAGCACGGCCTTTCACCTCGCTGCCGGTCACGGCAACTATATGATGGGGTATCAAGATCACCCGCCGATGGGAGAGTTGCGGTGCACGGTAGCGAAGGTCTCCCGAAGGGCGTCGAGCCGAACAAGGCGAGCGTCGCCCGGATGTATGACGCCATGCTGGGGGGCGAACACAATTTCGCCATCGACCGCGAGGCGCTGGCGGCCTTCACGGCCGTCGATCCCCAGGTGCGCATGCTGGCGCGGGCCAACCGTGCGTTCCTCGGGAGGGCCGTGCGCTTCCTGGTCGACGCGGGGGTGCGGCAGTTCATCGATCTCGGCTCGGGCATTCCCACCCAGGGCAACGTCCACGAGGTCGCCCAGGCCGCCGGCCCGGGGGCGCGGGTGGTCTACGTGGACAACGACCCCGTCGCCGTGGCGCACAGCGCGTCCCTGCTGGCCGACAACCCGGACGCCGAGATCGTCGACGCCGACATTCGGCGGCCGGCCGACGTCCTGACGTCCCCGCAGGTGCGGAAGCTGATCGACTTCGAGCAGCCCGTCGCCGTACTGATGATCACGATCCTGCACTTCATCACCGCCGAGGAGAACCCGGGGGGCATCGTGGCCGACTTCCGGGACGTCCTTCCTGAGGGGAGCTGGCTGGCGCTGACGCACGCCACGAACCAGGATCGCCCGGACACGGCCGCCGCCGTGGGCCAGCTCTACCGGTCCAGGGCGACCTCGCCGGTCACCGCACGTTCCCGGGACGAGATCCTCGCGTTCTTCGACGGCTTCGACATGGCGGAGCCCGGTCTGGTCCATGTCCCTCTGTGGCGCCCGGACCCGCAGGAGCGGATTCCCGGCAACCCGTCGGAGTACTGGGTGTACGCGGGCCTGGGCCGCAAGCGTCCGTGAGCGCACCGCGTCCCGCCCCGCCCCGCACCGCGGCGCGCCGCGCCCCGCCCCGCACGGCCCCGCACCGCG